>DAOPIV010000026.1:0-13289 GCA_035399325.1 Clostridia bacterium
CCCCGTCTTCAACACAATGAGTTCTGACTAGAATACTGCACCACCTATATTGTTGAATCGATTATATCATATTCTAAATAAAAATGCAAATGTCTTGTTAAATCATTTTACTGTGAATGTTTTCCAATGCAATAGAAAAGAATTTTGTGTCGTAATGAATTTCATTCAAACATCTCACCGCTTCTTTATATGCATTATCAGCAATTTTTGTCGCTATTTGATGATTTTGACTTACCCAGCCGTCGTTATCGGAAAAATCGTCGGCAATTTGAAATAATACGCCATAGTTTTGAGCAAAACTTTCTAACAATTCGATTTGTTCTTTTTCGATACCAAAATATATTGCGGGTGCGACAATGCTCGCCATAAACATATTGGCTGTTTTGAGCTTTATCATTTTTAGATATTGCTCTTGGTCAAAAGTCTTTTTTCCGTCGAGGCATTGACCATATATCATACCGTTTGAGCCGCTCATTTTTGCTATGTAATTTATTGCTTTTAAATAGTATTCGTTTGCGGATTCGACGTCTGTGAGCGTTTCAAAAGCCAGACTTTGCAAAGCATCCCCTGCAAGGATAGCGGTGGCTTCGCCAAAAGCGATATGACAGCTCGGTTTTCCACGTCTTGTGTCATCATTGTCCATAGAAGGCAAATCGTCGTGAATAAGCGAATATGTGTGCAAATATTCTATTGCAGCAGCCATTCTTTTTATTTTGTCGTCGATATTGTTTATCATTTCTGCGCAAGCCAAAATAAAATTTGGACGCAGACGCTTACCTCCGCTTTCTAGCGCGTATTTTGCCGCAATTAAAGCTTCGTTATCTTCCGCTTTGGGTAAATATTCATTTGTTATTTTTTCAATGTCATACATTTTATTATTTTCCTATTGTGTCAAGTTTTTCCTTTATCACAGTAAGTTTGCCTTTGTATTCATCCAGCGAATCGAAACATTGCTTTGCCAAAATGACGCCCTCGTCAAAAAGCTCTAAACTTTTTTCAATGGTAACATTCTGATTTTCCATTTCCGTTACTATTTGATTTAATTTTTTCAACAACTGTTCTATACTCATTTTTTCACCTTTAATTTAGTTATTTTCGCCTCTGCTGTACCGTCAATAAGGGTAAATTTTATGTCGTCATTTATTGATAACTCTGAAATATTTTTCATCGTCTTGCCGTCTTTAGTTATTTGTGTATAGCCTTTTGACAATATTTTTAAAGGGTTGACGGCATCCAGTGATTTTGACAAAGAAATGATTTCTTTTTCCACATTATGCAAGGTTTTGTCTGCCGCAATAAACATTGATGAGACCCCGAAAGCTGTTTTTTGGGAACGATGTTCGACCTTGTCCTTTACCAATGAATAAATACGGTTTAGTGTGGAAAGAGCTAGTTTTTTCAAATTTGCAATGTCTGCGGTCAAAAATTCCGCCGCTTCTGTGGGCGTTGCCGCTCTTTTGTCTGCGGCAAAATCAGCAAAAGTGAAATCCGTGTCGTGGCCTACTGCTGACACTGTGGGAATTTTCGAGTTGTTTATCGCACGCACCACCATTTCTGTATTAAATACGGACAAGTCTTCGTTGCTTCCGCCCCCTCTGGCAATGATAACGGCATCCACATTGTTTTTTGCGGAAAAATATTCTATTCCTTTTTTTATCTCCGCTTCGGCACCCACGCCTTGCACCTTTACGGGGTAAAGCAAAATGTTTACGGACGGGTTTCTGCGTAAAGCTACTGTAAATATATCATGTATTACCGCACCGCTTTCCGATGAAACAACGCCTATCGTTTTACAGTCAGTTGGAACGGCTTTTTTGCGTTCAGTGGAAAAACAGCCTTCTTTTTCAAGTTTTGCTTTTAGTTCTAATAGTTTTTTATACTGTAAACCGAGATTGTTTTCGGGAGTAATTTTTTTTGCGGTAAAAGACAGTTTGCCGAATTTAGTCAAAAAATTTACCGACCCGTCCGCAACAACAGTCATTCCGTTCGCAAAGCTTTTGCCTGTTTGCGACATATATGCAAAACAGTCTATCTGCGAAAATTCGTCTTTAAGACAAAAGTACAAGGAATCGTAACTTTCCTTGTAATTTGAAATTTCTCCTTTTACGAAGATGTTGCTAAGTATCGGTTCGCTGTCAACAACACCTTTCATAAAATTATTAAGTTGCGTTACGCTAATAATCATTGTTAGGCTTTAGTTTCAATCTCCTGTCTGATAAATTGCGCCAACAGTCCGTTGACATACGATAGACTCTTTTTTGTGGAGAATTTTTTTGCAATTTCCACGGCTTCGTTCACGCATACTGCAGGCGGAGTATCAAAATGGGACATTTCATGCATTGCGGAAACAAGTATAGCAAGGTCAACCTTAAAAATTCTGTCAATTTTGTAACCTTTTGAGTATTTCGTAATTTTTTCTTTATATTCTTCCAGATTGTCAATTACGCCGTTATATAGTGATTTTATAAAAGTTTTGTCGTCTTCGGTTAATAAACTCGCATCAAATAAATCAAAGGACATATCGTTGCGTTCGCCTTTGAAAAAATATTCGTATACTAGACAAAATGAAATTTCCCTTGCGTATTTTCTCATAAATTCCTTGTTAAGCTATATTAACCCTTTGACAAAAGTCAAAGGGTTTTTTGCGTTAGTTATTGTTCGTCAAACTCCACGTCGATAACGTGCACGTTTACGTCTTTGACCACAAATTCGGTCATCGTCTCCAATGTGTTTTTGATAGCTCCCTGCACTTTGCTTGCTATATCGGAAACGTTTACGTTGTAAAGAAGCTTGATGTAAACGTCAATGTACAGCGAATCGCCGATATGATCGATTTTGATGTAATTATTAGTCTGTTTTTTGCCGGTCTTGGTGCGTTTGTCATACTTAACCACACCGTCGATTTCCGCAATCGCACAATCTACAACGCCTCTTACAATTTCGGTGCTGTAAACAACTTTACCCGTTCCGTCGTATTTCGATACTATCTTCATAGGAACACTCCTAAAATTTGGTTTATATGAAGTTAGTATATCATAACCGACGCAAAAAAACAATAATTTACTCTACTGTTATATCGCTAATATTTTTATGTAGTCAGGAGAAGTATCGATTTCGTTGATTATGATATTGTATATTTTTGCAGTATCTTCTTTTGTCAATTCATCTGCGGAAACAATTACGTTGATGTTTTGACTACTCGTTCCAATGGAAACAACAGCATCGGTAAAACCTTGCGCTTTTAGCATTGTTTCAATCAGTAATTCAAGTTCGGTTGTTTCAATAAGTTTTAATTTTTGAGCCATTGCCTCTTCTCTTGCCTGCGCATACTCATCGCCCGTCGTAGCCAAAATCTCATCCAGTAATTCTATTTCGTAATTCCTAGTATTTTGTCTGTCCGTTCGGTATGTGCTGAAAAAGTTACCCGTAGCCACCGTTCCGCCGTCGTCTGTCGTATCGGTATTGCTGTTATTTATCAACCATATATTGACAAAAGCCGCAATAGCCAGTACGGCAACCATTGCCACAAGCAGTACGATTTTTTTCTTTTTTGACATTTAAAATATCCTCCAATTATTTTTTATATCCAAATACTTCGATTTGACTTCCGTCAATACCAAGTAGTGTAACCAATGCTTTTATTATTTTGTATTTTACTTCCGTTTTGTCGCCGCCTTCCGCAACAACGACGACGCCTTTAATGGCGGGGTATAATTCTCTTAATACTATCGGTTCGCCCTTATAGCTGACTATCTCGCTCGTGCTGGTGGTGCTGCCTGAGTTTGTTTCGGTCTTAGTTTCATATAGATATTCGTTCACAAGACCGCTGTCATAAGTAATAGCGATACTGACTTTGCCTACTCCCTCGATATTAGAAACTATTTCGGTAACGTTAGATAATATCTGTTCTTCCCAGTTTTCTTCCGTGACGACTGTAGTCGTGTTTCCGCCGAAATCCGCAAAAAATACGACAAGAGCGGCGACGCATAAAATTATTGCGGCGTAGATTTCTATGTGTTTAATTTTTTTGATTTTTTCCCAAAATTCTCTAATCATAAAAACTAATCCTTTCAGCGGATATTCCAAGCTTATCTTCAAAAATCTGCGTTATCAACTTAGTAATAAATATATGATTTTGGTTGTCCGCTATTACTACATTTTGCAAATAAACCGTTACTAAAAAATCCTTTTCTTCATCCAAAACTACTTTTATAGACGCATTTTCGATATTATTATCTGTCAAAAGCTTTTCTATCGCATTTTCCCAGTACTCTTGCTTTATGCCGTCAAGTCTGTATTCCAAGTCTGCGTCCGCCGAAACCGATTCCGTTTCAAAATACTGCGCAATGTCAAAGTTTTCCGACAAAACAGCGGGCAGCGGCTGGATTAAAACAAAGGTCGTTAATATTGACATCACAGCTTTTATATATTTATTTGACTCCCCTTCGGGTAAAATTATGTCGACCAATAAGGTCAAAGCAACAATTCCCGTGACGGCGGCAATCCAAACACCCATAATCTCTCCTTAAAAAACGTTTGCGGTAGAAATGACCAAAAGTATTACGATGAAAAACATCAACGCAACACCCAGTATCAAAACCACCAAAAGCATAAGATTTTTTGAAACGGAAGTAAGAAATTTTACTATTCTCTCGTCAGTAATAGGCTCTATAATTCCCGCAGCAAGTTGCATAAGCAGATTGAAAACCACTAGTTCCATTACTGGAAATACAATCACAGCCGCAAGCATAAGCAAAGCGACAACTCCAAAAGCGTTTTTAACCAGTATTGAGCTTGCCAAAACAAGGTCAAGACCTTCCGCCAAATATCCCCCAACTATCGGAATGTAATTTTTTGTGGCGTATTTTGCAGCCCTTAGAGAGATACTGTCAAAAACATTCGCATTTATGCCTTGCACTGAAAGAAATGCCGAAAAAATAGTGAAAGAAATACCGAAAATCGCCATCGCAAAGTTTTTGAAAAAGGTTGTAATCTTATCCAGTCTGACATCGTTTGACAAATTTGAAATAACCGAAAAAACAAAAGAGATAATGATAAGGGGCATAATAACGTTGCAAGCAATCTCGATTATTCCGTTTGCCAAAAGAGCAACGGAGGGCTGATACACAGCCACGGCTACTTTTGAGCCTATCGCCGACATAAACGCAAGCAGAGTTGGCATAACGAGATTTATAAGCGTTTTCATCTGAGTCAACGCTTTTTTCGTAGCCTCTACATAACTCCAAACATAAGCCAAAGTCGTAACGATTATTACTGAAAAACACACAAAAAAAATCAGCTCACCTGTGGATTTGCCAAAGATGTTCGATTTGTTTTTTGCAAGCAATCCGCACAATGCGGCAACCGCAACTATGGTCAAAATTGACGGCAAAGAAGATGCCAGACGTGAAAAAAAGATTTGGAAAACGTATTGAGAAAAATCTCCGCTACCAACCGTATACTCACCGTGTATGAGTCCGCTGAATATCTCAAAAAGACTTTTGTCTTGAAAATCGCCTGTTTCTAACGACTCTAAAAAGTCTTCCAACTCATCCCAATCAATAGCGTTTCCTTGCTCTTCGGTGAGTTCCGTCAGTTCGTCATCGTCAGCAAAAACGTCGGTAGGAAAGAAAAACGCCGCAAGCAGTAAGAGTAAGCACAACACTGCGATAATTTTATATTTATTTAAAAAGCTTGTATTATGTATATTTTTGTTCATGGCGCAAGCTCCATAATAGTCTGAATCAGTTGCATTATTATAGGCAAGGCAGTTACCAAAATAACCACTTTGCCAGCCAAAAGCAGCTTGTCCCCAAGGCTTTTTGCGTTTGCATCAACACAAATTCCATTGCCGAATTCCGCCAAATATCCAATCCCTATTATTTTTAAAATCGTCGAAAAAAGTGATTTGTTTACGCCTGAAATTTCAGCTATATTATAAAAAGCGTAAACCACTTCATACAGCTCGTCCAACACCAATATCAAAACAAGCACACCGCTCCCGATACCTACAAGCATAGAAATTTCGGGATTTATCTGCCGAATGACAAGCGTAGCGGCTACTGCGATGACTGCAATAATAATTATCTGAACGAAATTCATTTTTAGTAGCCAAACAGCGACTGTAATGCGGAAAACAACTGCACTACCATATCAATCAAAATAATAAGCCCCAGCACAAGACCTGCCACACCCGTAAGCGTCGCCATTTCTTCCTTTCCACTGCGTCTGAGTAGCATACAAACAATCGCAGTCACTATGCCAATTCCTGCAAGCTTATAAATTATTTCGATACCCATAAATTTGTCACCGTCAATCCACAAAATTTTTTGTAAAAATTTTCTTGTTCTTTTGTAAATCACAAAATTTAAAAAAACTTTATATCAATAAAACGCAAAAAAGAAATCCGCACAAAATGCTTATTTTCATTGTCATCGGAGCACGGAGTTTTGCCGTTTCTTGCGCTTCACCAAGTTTTCTTTCAAAATATTTTTCATAATATGCCATTTCTCTATCTTGACTGTCTGCGTCCCCCGCACCCAAAGTGTCAAAAAACTTTTCTATATAAACCGTTTCCTGATCGGAAAACATACGGTTTTTGTTTTGTTTTTCATTGTTTTTTTGAGGTTTTTCCACTGTTTTTTGTAATTGTGTATTATCGATATTTCTACTTAATAATGCATTTTCCGCATATGACCTAAAATCCGTGTCGTATCCGCTTTCTGCCAAAACTTCCGAAACAGTTGAACGCTTAAATCCAAGATTTGCCCGAAAACTTGTGCAAAATGATAAAATATCAAAATAAAAGCGTTCTTTACGTTTGTATTTTTCCGAAAGTTTGCTTCCTAATACAGCACTCAAAAGCAAACCTAGTATTCCAAGCAATATCTTCATGAGCTTCACTCCATGATTATAGAAAATTTAATATGTTTTCTTTTTGAAATAAAAAAACTTCAACATCTTTTTATAATTTTTTTAATTCTTTATCAAAAACACCTTCAATAGTCCCCACTCCGTTACGGTTTGAAAGTACAACATATCTGTCAAAAACAGTATTCGTACCTATTTTTTGCGTGACTTCAATAACGTCCCTGCCGTGCATTGAAGCAAAAACATTGACTCCGCTCTGTGCCGCAGCAGTAATATACGGCATATCGGAAGGCAAAATTTCGTCGCATATTATTAGTTCAGGACTCATACTCCTTATACCTGCCTCAAAAACATACGATTTTTCGCCATAAATATAAATATCACAGTCTTTTAGCCCAAACTGCGAAACCCCGCCCGTACTTGCGGAAATTTCGTTTCTCTCGTCACACAGCAAAATATTTATGCGTTTATCTTCATGCTGAAAAATCAAATCTCTTAAGAATGTGGTTTTTCCGCAACCGGGAGGTGATACAACAAGCAAATTGCACAATGGTTTTAGATGCTTTAAAACTGGTTTGGAACAGTCTTTTACGATATGCGGTATACGAATGTTTAGAGCTGAAATTTCTTTTACTGCCAAAATTTTCCCGTTTTCCATTGTAACGTTTCCGCATACGCCTATTCGAATTCCGCCTTCGACAGACAGATAACCTTGTACTATCTGAAAGTTATACGCATAAATAGACTTCTGACAAGCAGCCAAAAGAATACGCTCCAATATTTGATTTGACGCAACTAATGCGTTTTTTGCTTCTTGCGAAACTCCGTTTGAGTTTAAATAAAACTTTTTTCCTCCGACACAAACCATCGTTGGCTGATTTGCTCTTAGTCTTATTTCGTTCAGCTTGTCCGAATCAGTTTTGCTTATTGCGCCAAGCCACTCTTGGGGTAAAAATCTCAAATTCATATTGTAATTTATGGGAATAAAAAATAGTTTATGATACCAATCGGGTGAAAATAAATAAAAATTAAGTAAGCGGTAATAATTGAGAAATTTAAAATAAATTATAAAACAATTAAAAATATTTTTTGCAACAACAAAAAACGGACTTATTTGTGACAAGTCCGTTTTGGTAATCAATATATTTTTATGTAACGAAAAAATTTATTTCTTCACTCTTTCCATATATTCACCATTTCTGGTGTCAATGCGGATATAATCGCCTTCGTTTACAAACATGGGAACCATAAGTTCATAGCCTGTTTCAACCGTTGCGGGTTTTGTAACGTTTGTAGCTGTGTTACCTACGGCACCGGGTTCACACACGGTAACCAAAAGTTCTACAAAGTTTGGCGCTTCAACTGAAAACGCTTCGCCTTTATAAAATTTTATTGTAGCGGGCATATTTTCAGTGATAAACATCAACGCATCTTCGACTTGCGATTTATTAAGCGGCACAAGGTCAAAAGTTTCTTGATCCATAAAATAATATATCTCGCCGTCAGCGTAAGAATAAGTCATATCCTTGCTCTCAATAACAGCTTTTTCAAACTTTTCCGACGGGTTGAAAGTTTTTTCCAAAACCGCACCAGTGACGATATTTCTTATTTTTGTTCTGACAAAAGCCGCGCCTTTGCCGGGTTTGACGTGTTGAAAGTCCACTATAACGTAAATATTGCCGTCCATAACGAATGTCATGCCTTTTCTAAAATCACCGGCCAGTATCATAAAAAATTTCCTCCTAAAACTTGACTACAGTATTATAAGGTTTTTATTGGACTTTGTCAAATTTATTATGCCGTCGTTTTTAATAATAATCAAGTCTTCAATACGTACTCCGCCAAGACCAGGGACATAAATGCCAGGTTCAACGGTAATAAGTTGATTTTCCACCAAAATTTCTTCGGAAGTCGGGTTCATGGAAGGTCTTTCGTGAATATCGAGACCAACACTATGACCGAGACCGTGCTGGAAGTTATCTTTATAGCCGTTTGCGGTAATGACTTCTCTCGCAAGACTATCAACTTCTCTTCCAGTCATACCTTTTTTGACGTTATTAAGTACAGCCATTTGTGCTTTCGCAACGACATTGTAAATATTACGCATTTGTTCGCTTGGTTCGCCCAAGAACACAGTACGTGTCATATCTGAACAATAACCGTTGTAACGAGCGCCAAAATCCATAGTGATAGCATCGCCAATTGCGATTTTTTTATCTGTCGGGTGAGCGTGCGGTTTTGAAGAATTTGTTCCCGAAGCTATGATGGTATCAAAAGCAAGACCTGTTGCGCCGTTCTTTTTGAGTTGGTACTCAAGTTCAGTCGCAATTTCCAATTCGGTCATATCTTTTTTGATAAATTTCAAAATTTCCGTGAAAGCCTTGTCAGTAATAGACTGAGCTTTTGTTATATATTCCAATTCTTGTTCGGTTTTTATTTGACGAACTTTCAAAATTTCTTCGCCGACAGCCACAAATTCGTAATCGGGCAATTTTGATTTTAGTGCTTCAAATTCCGCAACGGTTATTTCAGTATTTTCAAAGCCGATAGTTTTTGCATTTACAAATTTGAAAATATTTTCAGTACGCTGGTAAGCGTTTAGATTGGTGTCGATTTGTTCAACTTTTATTCCTTGCGATTCCATTGCTTCCACAGCCATTTGATAATAACGGGAGTCTGTAATGTAGGTCGCAGAATCTTTTGTCAAAACAAAGAAACCGAACGAGCCCTGAAATCCCGTAAAATATTGACGGTTGTTTTGAGAAGTAACCAGTACAGCGTCAACGTTATTCAGCCTTTTAAACAGATTTGTAACTTTTTCCATTTTTTTTATTTTACCTCGTTATAAATTTTTTTCATAGTAATTGCGTCTTCCGCTTGCGTGCCGTCAGACTCTGACAATATCACGGGGTTTAGATTGTATTTTTTAATGAGTCTTGCCAGCGGTTCAAACTCGGGTCCGTATTTTGTGTCCGCCATTGTCAAATGTCTAATTTCGCCGCCCTTTCCATACTCAATTTTGGAAAAATGAATATGTATTTTTTCCGCTTTTTCGTTTCCAAGTTCGGCTATAATATAACTCAAAATTTTGTCGTAATCTTCTACTGATTTAATACCGCCTAAGGTTCGGGCATTCAGATGCCCAAAATCAATGGCTGGAATAAAAATTTTGTCGATTTTACAAAACTCTACTATCTCTTCCAGTGTTCCGATTTGATTTATTTTGCCCATAGTTTCGGGACAAAAATAACAATCGGCTAAACCCGCTTTGTATATTTTGTCCGCTAGTATTTTTAGCCGATTTTTTGTATGTTCGACTGCTTTTTCTCGTGAAAGTTTGCCCAAGGAAGCCGTGTGAAAAATGACTCTATTACCGCCGAACTGTTTGAGTTTGTCCGCGCTCATTGTGACGTACATATATGATTTTTCTATCATACTTTCGTCCGTATTGGCAAAATTGATGTAATACGGCGCATGTACGGATATTTCAACTCCGTATTTTTCGGCTTGTTCCCGTACACTTAATGCTTTGGTATCTGAGATGTTTACTCCACGCCCGAATGAATATTCAAATGCGTCCAGTCCTCTTTCGTTTAGCCATTTCGGAGTTTGCTCGGTGGAAGTATATCCTTCGGCATAAAAACTGTCGGAATTACCGCTTGGTCCGAACTTTGTCATAATAAAACCTCGCTAAGATCCTTTTGGATTTGTTTCGCAAGTTCTTTTTCGTCGCTAAATTTGTGAATAGGTCTGAGATATTTTAGTAAGCTGATTTTTATTTTTTTGCCGTACAAGTCGGCATTGTAATTACTAATATATGCTTCAACAGTAGGTTTGTCAATACCAAAAGTAGGCTTGCCGCCGATATTTACGACAGCGTTGTATTTGACGCCGTCTAAGACTGTTTCCGCTGCGAAAACGCCCAACGGCAGCAGTTTGTCGTCGTCAAATGTAATGTTTGCTGTGGGGAAACCCAAAGCCCGTCCGACTCCTCTGCCTTCTGTCACTTCGCCAAAAATAAAAAATTTGTCACCCAAATAAAAATTGGCTAAATCTATTCTATCCGCATTCAAGGCTTTTCGTATCTCCGTTGCGCTGATTTTTACTCCGTCATGCGTTACGGGCGATTGAATGTGAAAATGTATGCGTTTTGATATGCAATATTTTTCAAGTTTGTAGACGTCCGCTTTGTCCTTGCCGAAACGGTAATCGAATCCGCACACGATAGCCCGAATGTCAAATTTGTCTAAAATAAACAAAAATTCATCCGAGGTAAGGTTCATGAAATTTTGGTCAAAAATACAGCTAATCAAAACGTCAAGCGATAAACTTTGCAGCAGATTTTCTCTTTCACTAAATGTATAAACAAGCTTTTCGTTTTTGCCTAAAGTTTTAAAATAATTGTTTTCGAAGGTTAATAAAGCTGTTTCGCTTCCCGTTTTGCCCGCCGTTTCTTTAACTGTATCCAAAATTTTTCGGTGACCAAGGTGCATACAATCAAAAAAACCTAGTGCAAGCGATATTGGTTTGTCGTAGCCTTTAAAAATATTTATATTTTTCATAAAATCAAATTGTACTCCAAAATCAAACGTTTGTCACTGCAAGAAGCAAGACCAAAAAAGTCATTTTCGCAATATATTCTTTTGAAGCCATCAAATGACAGATATTCGAATTTCACTCCGTTAACAAGCATTTTGCGGAAACTTTGGTCAAAACATATTTTTTCTATATTTTGTAAGGGATAGTCGAGCGGCAGCAGTTTTTTTTCTATATCGGTCTGTAATTCGTCGAGAGTAAAAGAATTTTTGATGTCAAAAACCCCTGTCGAGAGACGAATCAATGCGCTCATATATGCCTTCGTATTAAGTTTTTCCGCTAAATCTCTGGCAAGCGAGCGTATATAAGTACCAGCGCCGCATTCTATATCAAAAACAAATGTTTTATCATCAACTTGATTGATTAACTCAAACTTTGTAATATTGACTTTTTTTGAAGTAAGCTCGATAGTTTCGCCTTTTCGAGCTAGTTTGTACGCTCTTACGCCGTTTACACTCTTTGCCGAATATTGCGGTGGCATTTGGCTGGTTTCGCCCAAAAAGCCTTTTAAGGCGTCTACAATGTCTCCACTAGACGGAATTATATTAGTTTTTTCGGTTAATACTCCGTACGAATCCAGAGTGTCTGTTGTTGAGCCGAATGTAAAAAAAGCTCGGTAAACTTTTGTTTTTTCAATCAAAAAATTGAACAGTTTCGTTCCTTTCCCTACTGCCACGGGCAAAACTCCTGCCGCACCGGGATCAAGCGTTCCAAGGTGTCCGGTTTTTGAATTTGTCAGACGACGCAGTTTTACGACCACATCGGATGCTGTCATACCTACGGGTTTGCAAACATTTATAAAACCGTTCATATTATTTTATCTTCTTCAAATCTTTCGCCGACAAAGCGTACGAGTTTGTCAACTACGTCTTCGAAAAAGCCGCTTATTACGCAACCCGATGCAAATTTGTGACCGCCGCCGCCAAAACGCTCCGCTATGGAACGGACTTCAAAATCTTTGCCCCTAATACTCACACGGAAAGTATTTTGACCTGATTCCACCATTGAGATACCAACTAAAGCGGTTTTTATGTTTATCGCATTGTCAACGATGTTTTTTGCGGCATCTTGGGTTAACCCAAACTCTTTCAGATCATTCTCAGTAACAAAAATAAGGCAAAATTTTCCGTCATAAAAAGTACGCATTTTAGAAAGCACTTTGCCCAATAATTTTGATCTTCCGATACTCGTGTCACGGAAAAAAACACGGCAAAGTTGAGGTATTTTTACGCCGTGTTTACTTAGTTCGCCTGCAACGGCGAATGTATTTGAATTTGTATTTGAATGCATAAAATTGCCTGTATCGGTTATAAGCCCGATATAAAGCATTGTGGAAATTTGTGTATCTAATTCAATATTTAAAGCTTTTATCAATGAAAAAACGATTTCAGCCGTACTTGAAAAATCACCTATGTAACAGTGTTTTCCAAAAGGTCTACCCAAATGATGGTCAATGACAACAGTGTTTTGAGCTAGGGAAAAATCTTTTTCAAAAGCCCCGATACGACTAAGATCAGCACAGTCAATCGCCACATAAACGTCATATTTTTTACTTGGTAAAACGGTTTTTATTTCATCATTTGGAACGAAAATTTTGAGTTTTTCCCCAATATCCTCATCACAAAAAACATCGGCGGTTTTGCCCATTTTTCTAAGCGCAAAAGCCAATGCCAAAGCCGAACCGACTGTGTCTCCGTCGGGTTGAGTATGGCAAAATAATGCAAAAGACTTTGATTTAATAAATATCGGGGTTAGTTCAGATACCGTTTTGACCATTTTTGATTTCATTCAAAATCCTTTCGATTTTGTCTCCTTCGTCAAGC
>DAOPIV010000027.1:0-11292 GCA_035399325.1 Clostridia bacterium
GCAACATATGTTTTTATAAAATAAGGCATGCCGTTACTATAAAACGGGGAAAAAAAGAAATTTATAAACAACAGTAAAAACAGCATTGCGACAAAGGCTTTCTGCGTTTTCAAATAATTTATACCATCTCTAAAATCTGCCACCATATTTTTCAGTGTGGTTTTATTGGCGGGTGGAGTGTATTCATGTTTTATAAACATCTCGGAAAATCCCGAAATCAAATAACATCCTGCGATAATGGCAAACAAAATGTGTATCGGCACAAGAGAATATAATATACCTGCCAGCAAAATTCCCAAAATACTTTGTAAGTTTCTAAGTATCTGAAAATATGAATTCCCCTGCTGAACGCTTTCTTCGTCCACAATCAGTGGCAGCAAAGAGGCAGATGCGGGGTCAAATACTGCGGAAATGACATTGCTCACCAATCCGATACCGAAAAGTAAAATTACTTGCATGTTTACATTGCCGGCTTTCATTATGAAAAAGGTTGCAACTGCAGAGAGCCCAATGAAAGCGCCACGTATGTAATCACACATAAAAATTACCTTTGCTTTTTTCCATCTGTCGGCAAGCACTCCGCCAAAAGGCGACATAACTACATAAATTATGCCGCAAAAAGCAAGATAGATGCCTTGAATAAGTGCATTATTTCCTGTCAGGTCAAGAATGTAAAAACTTATGGCAAAGCTGTAAAACATCGCTCCGACATTAGTGACGAGTGTTCCCAAAAACAACAAAACAAAATTTCTGTTTTTTAATACGTTTTGAGGTTTTTTAGGTTGTGTTACACTGTTTTCATTCTCAATATTCGGTTGTTGTTCGTTCATAAAAATCCTTTTAGTAATATTAGATAAGATTAAGTATAGTTACCTTTTTCGCCTATGTCAATATTTTATTTTTGACTTTAGTAAAAATTAAAACTATTCATCATTATATTGATTTAATTATACCAATTTGAAGAAATACAAAATTTTCTTATGCTTGCTTTTAATAAAAAACCCCGCATAAAGCGGGGTGTAAAATTATTTCTTACCAAAGATTTGTCATCAGCAAAATAAGCAATGCAAATGCACCTAAAAACATTCCCACGACAGGAATCAAAGCAAGCATCATATCACCGATTAAGCGCCTTGTTTCTTTTTTTGTCATTGGCGGCAACTGCTCCCCTTTTTCATTTTTTTTGTTTTTTGGGGAAATTGAATCATACCACGGCATACCGTCAACGTTCATTTTTGCTATTACTCTGCCGTCATCGTCTTCATATTTTGTCTTATTTTCGCTTTTGTTTTTCATTTTTTACATATACGGATTTTCCATTCCGCCCAATTTTGCATCTTTGATATTCTTTTTAACTTTTTCTTTATTTTCTGTATCCGAATCAGACATATTTTCTTCCATTTCTTTGTTCTGTTTCATTGCTTCATTATCAAACAAATGGCACACAACATAATGGTCGTTGCCCATATCAATACGATTTGGAGCGACGCTTTTGCATATTTCCATACATTTTCTGCAACGAGTGTGGAATTTGCAGCCGGACGGTGGATTTGCTGGGCTTGGAATATTGCCTTCCAAAATAATACGGTTCATTTTGTAATTTGGATCGGGCACGGGAATAGCGCTAAACAAAGCTTCTGTATAAGGATGCAAAGGATTTGAAAACAGTTCTTTTGTCGGAGCGTATTCAACCATACTTCCAAGATACATAACGCCTACAGCGTCTGAAATATGTTCCACAACGCTAAGGTCGTGCGATATGAACAAATATGTCAAACCATATTCTTTTTGCAAATCTTTTAAAAGGTTGATTATTTGAGCTTGAATTGATACGTCCAAAGCAGAGACTGGCTCGTCACATACTATAAAATCGGGGTTTAGAGCCAATGCACGGGCAATGCATATTCTTTGACGCTGACCACCCGAAAATTCGTGCGGGTATCTGTCTTTGTGATATTCCTGCAAACCGCAAGATTGCATAATTTTTGTAATATAATCGTCAAATTCCTCGGTAGGAACAATATCGTGTTCTCTCACCGCTTCGCCGATAATTTCACCTACAGGCAGTCTCGGAGACAAGCTTGAATACGGGTCTTGGAAAACGATTTGCATTTTTGGGCGTATGCTTCTTAAAGACTTCTTATCAAGCTTATTTACGTCTTGTCCTTCAAACAAAACTTCGCCGCCTGTTTTTGGATATAATTTCAAAACAGTTCTGCCCACTGTTGTTTTTCCGCAACCAGATTCGCCAACCAAACCCATTGTTGTGCCCTTTTTGATATTAAAGCTGATACCGTCGACTGCTTTTACATAACCGACTGTGCGTTTGAAAAATCCAGATTTTATCGGAAAATATTCTTTCAGCATGTTAACTTCCAAAATATTTTCGTCGTTATGCACTAGCGGCACATAGACATCGTTTATCATAGCCGCTTTTATTGCTCTTGCTTCACGTATTGTTTTTCTTGGGTGAGCAACAAAACTCACAGTCGCCTTAGAAGCTTTTGCGATGTAGAATCCTACGGATTTAAACCATTCGCCTATTGACCGAGAACTTCTATTAAACATCTTGAGCCTCCTTTGCAAAGCGATAACAAGATACGTAATGCGTGGGACTTAACTTAAATTCCTTGGGATAAACACCACTACATTCTTTAATGCTCATTTCGCATCTGTCCTTGAAATAACAATAGTTGGGCATATCGATAGGATTTGGTACAGAACCCGGAATATTGTAAAGTCTATCGATTTTTTTGTTTACAACAGGTTTTGATTTCATGAGACCTATTGTATAAGGATGACAAGGATGATTGAATATATCGTCTGCCGTTCCTTTTTCCACAATTCTGCCTGCGTACATTACAACAACATAGTCCGCCATTTCTGCAATTACGCCCAAGTCGTGAGTAATAAGCATAATACTGCTGTTGATTTTTGTTTTTAATTCTCGTAATAGGTCAAGTATTTGTGCCTGAATTGTAACGTCCAAAGCCGTTGTCGGCTCGTCCGCTATTATAAGACGAGGGTTGCAAGCCAAAGCCATAGCAATCATAACACGCTGACGCATACCGCCTGAAAGTTGGTGAGGGTAGTTTTTGTAAACGCCTTCTGCGTTAGCGATACCAACAAGTTCTAACATGCTTATGGATTTTGCTTTTGTCTCTTCGTCTGTCATTTCAGGGAAGTGAAGTTTTAGCACTTCGTCCACTTGCATACCGATAGTGAAAACGGGATTTAGGCTTGTCATCGGTTCTTGGAAAATCATTGATATTTCGTTACCACGCAGATGTTGCATTTCAGAAATAGGTGTTTTTGCAACGTCATAAACTTTGTCGCCTGCATTAAAACGTATTTCCCCTTTTACCGTTTGACCTTGGGGACGCTGTACAAGTTGCATCAATGACAAACTAGTAACGCTCTTGCCGCAGCCCGATTCCCCTACAACACCTACAGTTTTGCCAATAGGCACATTAAATGAAACGCCGTCGACAGCACGGACCGTACCTATATCGGTGAAGAAATAAGTGTGTACGTTATCAAACTCGACAAGGTTGTTCGGGTCTTTCATTTGTGTTAGATATTCGGACTCTGGAACGTATTTACGATTCCTTTCCTTTTCGATGGCATTTGTTATTTTTCGGTTTCGTCTCGTAATATCACGGGATTCTTTTGCCGAAATATAGCTTGTATTTTTTCTTTTTTTGCTAAATTTTAATTCCATATCGCTTACCTCTTCATTTTCGGGTCAAACGCATCACGCAGACCATCGCCGACAAAGTTGAACGCAATAACCGTCAAACAAATCAGCATACCAACGGGTATCCAGATGTAGGTATAATGCAGTAATGAATAACTGTCCTTAACGCCGTTTATTATTTGACCCCACGTAGCAATAGGATATTTTGCGCCAAGTCCCAAGAAAGACAAGGTTGATTCTGTCAAAATTACACTACCCAAACTCATTGTCGCATTGTCTTCCGCTCCGTAATAGCGTGAAATAACCACGCCCGCTCCCATAAAAATACCCGAAATAAAGCCGACAAAAAGAAAAATCATCGAGCTTGAAGAAGTGACCGCAGCCAACGCTTCTTTTCCGACGAAATTACCCAAAATAATGGAATCTACAAAATTATATAACTGTTGAAAAACATTCCCAAAAAAAATGGGAACGGCAAATTTTATTATATTTTTACTTATCGAGCCTTTTGTCATCAAGACTGTGTTCTTCATTTGTCACCTACGCAATTTTGATTATACGCTGACGGCGTTACGAAGGTCAATCGCTTTACAGGCTATAATACAAAAGATTTTTTTATAAAATAAAAATAAAATAAAAGTGAAATAACAATCGCTTTTTTTGTGGTCGGCTGATAAGGTAATCGCCAATATAACCGATAGGCTCTACTATAAAAATTATATGTTTTAACCGATATGACTAGAAAAATTTTGCAAAAAAATCCCGTTTTCATTTAGCAAAAACGGAATTTTTTCTTAACTCATATTTTAACCTATAAAATTTTTGACATATAAAATTCATCCGCATAACTTCCGTCGAATTTTAGCGAATTTCTTTTTACGCCTTCTATTTCAAACCCGTATTTTTTGTAAAGCGACACCGCTCTTTCGTTAGCGCACACAACAGTAAGTTCCAGTCTTGTGACTTCATTTTTGCTTGCCCATTCAATCATTTTTTCAAAAAACTTCGAACCTATTTTCTGCCCTTGATAAGCTGGTAATATCCCCGTAACGATATATGCCGAGTGGCGGTTTCTTTTGGCAGCTCCCCGATTTGCCATTAAATACCCCACAATTTTTTCGCTGTCAAAAGCTGCCTGCAAAAAAGCTCTGTTCTCTTTGGCTGCGGTGATAAAATTTGTTTGCGGCACTATTGTCTTTGGGCGTTCACCATATTCATACAACATAAAGCTTGTTTGTCCGTCAAGCGTATCCATCATATCCCACAGCTTTTGTGCCTCGTTGATTTCGGGTTGCCGTATAATTACCATAATAAAACTCCTTACAATACTCATTATAAAGTCAAAACGTAATATGTCAACACCATTGCAAAAGGTATCTTTAAGCATTATAATAAGTTTATATGAGTGCGAATTGGAACCCGTGGCACGGTTGTCACAAATACAGCGAAGGCTGCAAAAACTGTTATGTTTTTCGAGGCGATGCAAAATACGATCGTGATACGGAAAACATTATAAAAACACAGTCTTTTAATATGCCTGTTGCAAAAAACCGTAAAGGCGAATACAAAATGAAAATCGGCGAAATGGTTTGGCTTTGTTTTTCTAGCGACTTCTTTTTGGAAGACGCCGATATTTGGCGGCAGGATGCTTGGAAAATGATAAAAGAACGGAGCGATTGCGAATTTTTGTTTATAACAAAAAGAATTTTGCGTTTCTACGATTGTATACCGCCCGATTGGGGCGACGGATATGAAAACGTCATTTTTTCTGACCCTGCCCATAAAACACAAATGTATCACAACAGAGCCGCTATTAGAAGAAATGGATTTGTCGCCGTACTTGTCGGAAAAAATCGAGAGTGTAGTGGCTGGCGGCGAGTCTGGCACAAACGCTCGAGCATGCCAGTTTGACTGGATACTGAAAATTCGTGGTGCTTGTGTTCCATTCAATTTCAAACAAACGGGAGCGAATTTTGTTAAAGATGGTGTGAGATATATTGTCCCTCGAAAATTTCAGCATATTCAAGCAAAAAAGGCGAATATTGATTTTCGCCCGAAATTTAAATTCTAAAAAACAATGCAAATTTTTATGAATACATGTACATATGTAATCTAATAAGTAACTGAAAAAACAAAAAGACCGCTAAGATAACGGCCTTTTTGAATTGGAGAAATTTATGATTACGGTCTAGGTTGACCGCCCATACCGCCGGTTGAGCCTGTCGAGCCTACTGTAGTGTTTATTGAAGAAATTAAGAAATCCGTATATTTCACTCCGTTAATATAAATAGTTTAGCTTCCTTTTTCCAGCGTCTCAGAAGCAAAAACGATATTGCTGTATTTTTTTAACGGCGTATATTCAATTACGGTCGCACCAACGGAATCGGTTATTTTTACAGTAGACAGAGTATACGAATTCAACCCTATCATAACGCTGTATTGAGTAGAATTATTGCTTGGCATCTGCGCCATTCCGCTGCTGCCCAAAGCAAGCAATGTTCCGCCGCTGAAAGTGAAGGTATTTTGGTAATCCAGCGCGCCGTTACCATCGTTTGTCGAACCTTCCACAATAATATATCCGTCAGTCATTACGATATTTCCGTTGCTGTCCACTCCGTCACCATCGGCGATAATAGTTATCGTACCGCCGTTTATCGTAATGCAAGCGTTGCTTGTGTCGCCGAAAGAATTTTGTCCCGGTCTGCCCGAAACGCTGCTTTGGTCGTTTCCCCCCGCCGCATTGATTCCGTCATCGCTGCAACAATACTTATAGTGCCGTCGCTTATCGTAATGTCTACGCTTTCTATTCCTTCATAACATTTTTCAATATTTATTGCACTGCCGCTAATTACAAGGGTGTTGTCTGCGTGAAAACCGTCATCACCCGAATTTATTTCAAAATCTCCGCCCGTAATAAGCATAGAATCATTGCAATGAACGCTGTCGTCGCTACTGTCTATCACAAATACGCCGCCTGTAATGACTACATTATTAGTAGCTTTTATTGCTTTTGCGCTGTCACTGCTTGACGTCGAGCCGCCCCAGCTTCCCCACGGGTTCTGTTGTGTGCCGGAGCTACTGTTACCGCTTCCGCCGCCCGTTGTTATGTCAAACACTCCGCCGCTTATCGTAAGTAGAGTTATAAATTTTTTCATTATTTTCTCTCCTTTTTAAAGTTCTTCGTTGCCGTCACGATATATTCCGCAAATAATGGGTAAATTCCCGTTTCGGCAGCGTAATTCGTCAATAAGCTGTTTTTCTTGTCCTGCATTTTTTAGTAATCCGTAATATTTCAGTTCAAACATACTTCCCAAGTTTGTGGTCTTTACTTTTTCTAGCGTGATTTTAGAAAAATATTTGTTAAATATATCGTCAACTACAACTGTGTAGTCTAGGTCTTCGGGTATCGTAATTCAATACTGGTTCTGATGAGCCGAAAATCGTCCGTATCAAAATATTCGTTGCAAATATTTGCTCGCCGTACTCGTCAAGTTTTAAGTATTTCGAAAATGCGTTAAAAACGTTTTCATACTGCTGTGCAGTGAGAAAATATTTTTTCTCGTTCCGCTCAAAAGTTTTGCCACTTTTTAATACACTCCTATGCTTTTATGAGAAGATTTTAAACTTTAAATATTAAAACATTATTAAAATACAAAAAAAATCGGCGATTTGCCGATTTTTTTTGCTTGTAGATTTATATAAGGAGAAAGGTTGTAAATTTTTGTTTATTTAGACATAATTTCGAATATTACTTTGTTTAAATATTCTAATTGTTTACTTTTTTTGATTTACTAAATATTAAAAGTTACCGTAAAGAGCGTGTATTGTTTTTCTTCGCTTTCAACCGTAATTTTACCGCCGAGATTATTTGTAATCGCTTTTGCGATAGCCAGCCCAAGCCCAAAAGAATGTGTTTCATCGCTTGTTCTTGCGGAATTTGTCCGATAGAACCTATCAAAAATCTTGTCTAGTTTTTCTTTGGGTATACCTTCACCCGTATTTTTTACTGCTAGCGATATTTTTTTATTTGTTGCGGTTAACTTTATATCAATATTTCCGCCTTGGTTGGTGTATTTTACGGCGTTATCCAGCAAAATGAGGGTTAACCTTTCAATTTGTTTTGCGTTTGAAAAAAACATTAAATTCGGTGAAATATCAGAATTTAAATTTATATTTTTTTCAAAACATGCCGCATCCATAGACAAGGCAGCTCTATTTACAAGCTGAGAAATATCGAATGTTTCTTTGTTAAGTTCTGTATTTTCGAGTTTTGACAGTTCTAGCATATCCAAAATCAGACTGTCCATTCTGTTGACATACAAATCGATATTATCAAGCCACTTTTCGTTTTGTTTGACAGTTTTCGAGCCGTTGGACTTAACTACAGAAAGATTTGTGGAAATGATTGTAAGCGGTGTTTTCAGCTCGTGACTTGCGTTTGCAACAAGCTCTTTTTGTTTGATAAAGGCTTCTTCCACAGGTCTTACTGCGCTTTTGGAAAACAAAAATGCAATAAGAGTAATCAAACCAATACTTGCAATATATGAAATGGTAAGTGTAAGTCCCAATGTAAGTAAACTGTCGCTCAGTATTGTCGCATCATAAATTATATATGTGGTAGTACTCTGACCGAACATATCCACGCTTTCGGCACTGTCTACAATAAATAAATATCCTCCCGCAGAAAATTCTCCATTCTTAATTTCCACCGCTTTATCCAAAATTTCAGAAAAAAGTTCCGCATCATACCTGTCAGAACCCATTGCCATAGAAAAACCGTCTTCTTTAATAGAATATTTTATATAATCATTTTTTCCTTGAAAATCAGGCTCATTTTTTCCGTACAGAGCGTTATTTATGGTGGAATAAATTTGATTTTGCGTATTACTGTAAACTATGCCAAATACCACTACAAAAACAATAAGTAAAAATGCTCCTGCCGTTGCGACACAAGCCAAAATAAACCGTGATCTAAGTTTTTTAAAAATTTTATCTTGCATTATTTTTTAGTCACCTTTTATCACACTGATTTTGTAACCTACACCCCTTACCGCTTCTATTGCGATGTCAGCCCCAACAAAAAATAGTTTTTTTCTCAAAAAAGAAATATAGGCTTCCAGGTTGTTACTAATAAATTCGCCGTCTAATCCCCACACCTTTGAAATTATGTCGTCTTTGGTAGACACAAAATTTGGTCTTTCAAAAAAATATCTGGCGATTTCAAATTCCTTTCCCGACAATTTGACTTCGTTTTTTTCAGTCTGCAACGAATATGTGGAAAGATTGAGCGAAACGTTGCCTACTGTCAATATATTGTCAGTAACAAGTTCTCCACGCCGTCTGGTCAAAGCTCTAAGTCGGGCAAGCAGCTCGGGAACGGAAAACGGTTTTGCAAGGTAGTCGTCAGCGCCTTTGTCAAGCCCGTTGACTTTGTCAAATTCTTCAGACAACGCCGTAAGCATTAGTATAGGCGTGGTTATTTTTTTCTTTCTCAGTTTTGTCAAAACCTCAAATCCGTTAAGGCTTGGCAAGAGTACGTCCAAAATAATTACATCATAAATATTTGTAAATGCGTAGTCATACCCGTCTTCGCCGTCAAAAACAGCGTCAACAGCGTAACCGTTTTTTTTTAGTATATCTGTCAAAGCTTCGGAAAGTTTTTTTTCATCTTCCACCAAAAGAACTCTCATAAAACCGTATCTCCTTTTTCGACTTTATTATACATTAGTTACATTAAAAAATCATTAAAACAAATGTAAAACCTTTGTAAGGTGTAAAAATGTAAATAAATTACTAATAAAGTCCAATCGTAAAAAAAAAATAACCGTCCTTTATAGGACGGTTATTTTTTTTAAATTTTTTCCAGTCTTTTTAAAGCCGATGACATAATTTTGTTAATCAATGTATCGTAGTCCACTCCGCAAAAATTTGCAAGCATCGGAAAATCGCTGTAGTTTGGCGCTAAACCCGGTAAAGGATTTATTTCGATAAAAAACAGCGAGCCGTTTTCATCTAGCCGAAAATCTATTCTTGCAAAATCCGAACAACTTAAAATTTTGAAAACGTTAGCCGCAACGGTTTTCATTTTCTCAATCTGCGTTTTTGGTAAATCGGGAGGGCACACGTAATCTATATATTTTTCGTAATTTTGCTTTACCGTATAGCTGTAAACACAAAAATTTTCTTGCGTGGGACGCTTGTAAATGATTTCCATTGGCTCAAAAACAAACAAATCCTTCCCGTTTCCAATAAGCCCAACTGTAAATTCCCTGCCGTGAATATATTCTTCCACAAGCATATCTTGGCGGTATTTTTCTATATTGGTTTTTAAAACTTGGGTAAGCTCTTTGTGATTTTTTGCTATCGCAACGTCGGATATGCCTTTGCTTGAACCTTCCGCATTTGGTTTGACAATCACAGGATAATTTAAGCTGACAGGGCGACTGGGATTTTTTACGGGTACTAAGACATATTTGGGAGTCTTTATTTTGTAAGTGGCTAAAACCCTTTTGGTTAAAGCTTTGTCGAGAGCAATACAAAGTGTCGTTTCATCCGAACCAGTGTAAGGTATTCCAAATAAATTTAGTATTGCGGGAATTTGGGCTTCTCTGCCCCTGCCGCCTTTACCTTCCGCAATATTAAAGGCTATGTCGATATTTGAGTCTTTGATTTTTTCCAAAAGCGTGCTGTCTTCTTCAAAAAGAGCAACTGTGTTTCCCTTCTTTTCCAAAGCCCGCTTGATAGCCTCTATTGTAGAAAAACTATCGTATTCCGCCTCTTCGTCAGACCCGCTTTTGTGTTTGACATTATAAAACAGTCCGACTTTTAAGGGCGGGTAATCGTCCTTTTCGTAAATAGCCACTTGGATAGCTCCCTCCGTATAAAAAATATTATAATTATTATAAGATTTTGTTATTCTGTGTCAATGTTTTCTAGTTAAATAAAATAATTTAATTTTTATTAAAACTATTGACATTTATTCTGAAAGAGTCTATTATATTTAACTTTTTATTAGTAGTTTTGCCTTAAAAACAGATTTTATCAACGACAGGTTTTATAAATTTTTGTAACAGTTTTATCACAAGCCCAACCGTTACTGCCAAA
Source organism: Clostridia bacterium (assembly GCA_035399325.1). Lineage (GTDB taxonomy): Bacteria > Bacillota > Clostridia > Christensenellales > CAG-314 > JAQUSX01. Next base: position 10,802 of record DAOPIV010000027.1, read on the forward strand.
ATAATAGTACCCTCACGTATCCCAACAAGTTTTCCAAATGCGATAAAAGACAAGATTATGCCCAAGGTAACTTCCGATGCATCGATAATTATTTTCCAATATGGGAATTTTATTTTTGTGACCGACGCAAACGCCAAAGCCATACCCTCTACGGGCAAAGGTAAAAGTCTTACGTCGACATACAATGTTATGCCAATCGCTATCAAAACTACCGAAACGGCAATCATACCAAGCTGTCCGAAATATGTGGGAAAACAAAAGCTTCCTAATAATGATTTGCACAAATCGCAAAAATATCCAAAAATCGTTGCAAATACGACTTGAAAAATGTTATACCAACGGAAATTTTTTCTCAACACAATCCACTGTACACATACCCATAGAGTATATAAAACTGTAATAGTTATCGTGAGAGGTATTCCCGTTACCAAATGTATAACGTACGGCAGACTGCTTGCGGCGGATATACCAAGATTGCTGTTTATGGCAAA
>DAOPIV010000027.1:11392-12836 GCA_035399325.1 Clostridia bacterium
CGGTCGTATTTTGTTGATTTTTCATCTTGCTCCTTATATTGTCTTTACCATTATCACGTCATCGTGAAAAGAGTTATCATTCATCAAAAAAGCGTTAGGTATCCGTCCAACTTCACAAAAGCCCATTTTTTCATAAAGAGCTTTGCCTCGATTATTGCCGTCAACATACGATAATTCTAGTTGTGTCATATTGTATTTTTTACCAAGTTCTACCATTATTTTAAACAGCTCAGTTCCCAGTCCGAGATTCCAGTATTTTTTCAGCAAGGCAATGCCGATATTGCCTCTGTGAGCTATTTTCTTTTTGTCGCTCCAATAAAGTGAACATGTTCCCGCTATTTCATCGCCGCAAAAAACACAAATGTTGTATTTTGTGGGGGATTCAAGACCCGATGAGATAAACTGTTTTTCTTCGTCAAGGGTAAGCGTTTGGTCGTCCGCACTACGGAGAAGAAAATCCGTTTCTGCACTCACTTTGTTTAGATAATCCAGCAATGCCGCCGCTTCGTCCACAGTTGCGCTGCGGACAGTAAATTTCGTTCCGTTTTTTGCCGTCACGATAGTTTCATTAAATTTCATATTTTTTCTCCTCCTTTTTAATATAAAATTGACTCAGTCTATCACAAACCAGCAAAAGTTGTCAAACATTTTATAACAATTTTCTTTTACATTTTTCATTAGCTGTTATGATTATTTTGTAACCTAATTTTATCAAACAAACTATCCGAACGCAATCTTTTTTTTACAAACTGATTTTTTATTAAAACATTCTTTTTTTGATAACAATATGAGTATGTATTTTAGTTACCACAATAAGGCAAAACAGCTCATCAAGGCAGGACTGCTCATAAGATACGAGTTTGTTGAAAATCACAATGGAATATCTCCCGCTTTAGTGCTGCATTTTGCATTACCCGACAATCCAAAAAACGAAAAACTGATGCCCATTCGGGAGAAACATTGGGCGGAATATATGGAATTGTTAGCTACTTACACACGCTAAACCTTTCTGCGTTTGTGGCAAGTTTAATTGACAAGAAAACCCCGCTTAAAGTATAATCAAATATAGAAAAATTTGAAATTTGTCCGAGTAAAAGGACAAACCAAAAAACGAGGTTTTTATGTACAGAACACATAATTTGGGAGAACTAAGAATATCTGATGTTGGTAAACAAGTCACTTTGGCTGGGTGGCTAAACAGCGTGCGTGACCTTGGCGCGGTAATTTTCCTCACAATGAGAGACTTTTACGGAATTACGCAAATTGTCGTCTCAGATGTTAGTCTTATGCAACAGGTAAGGACGATTCCTCGAGAATCCACTATTATGGTAAAAGGCACGGTACTGGAACGCAAGGACAAAAATCCAAAACTTCCCACAGGCGATATTGAAATATCTCCCGAATATATAGAGATTTTGGGCAAATGTTCCGAACAGCTTCCTTT
>DAOPIV010000028.1:0-12466 GCA_035399325.1 Clostridia bacterium
CGGTTTTTACAACAAGGTTGAGGTTTTTAAGCTGACCTTCGTTAATTTTGCCGTACAGTTCGTCAAGCGAAATTGCTGCCATAGCTTTTGTATTTTCGATTTTTACTTTTGTTTTGCGTTCTTCCGCCATCTTTCTGACAAGCTTTTCATCGGCAACATAAGCGAAGTCGCCTGCATCGGGAACTTCGGAAAAGCCGATTACTTCTACGGGGCAAGAGGGTAAGGTTTGTTTTACTCTTACGCCTTTGTCGTCAAACATAGCGCGGATTTTGCCTGTTGCAGTGCCTGCAATAATGCTGTCGCCGACATGCAAAGTGCCGTTTTGCACCAAAATTGTAGCCACAGGACCTCTGCCTTTGTCTAGTTTTGATTCGATTACGGTACCCGTTGCTTTTTTGTCGGGGTTTGCTTTGAGTTCTTTAATTTCAGTAACCAATAAAACCGATTCCAGTAATGAATCTATGCCTTGACCCGTAACTGCTGAAACGGGAACCATAATAATATCGCCGCCCCATTCTTCGGAAATAAGTCCTTGGTCAGCAAGTTCTTTTTTCACTTTGTCTATATTTGCAGTGGGTTTATCCATTTTGTTTATCGCAACCAAAATTGATACTTCAGCTGCTTTTGCGTGATTTATTGCTTCTATTGTTTGCGGCATTACACCGTCATCGGCAGCAACTACGATAATAGCGACGTCAGTGACTTTTGCGCCACGTGCTCTCATAGCGGTAAACGCAGCGTGTCCCGGTGTGTCGATAAACGTTATTTGTTCGCCGTTAACTTTTACCGTATATGCTCCTATATGCTGAGTGATACCCCCTGCTTCTCCCGACGTGACGTTTGTTTTTCTTATTGTGTCAAGCAATGAAGTTTTACCATGGTCTACGTGTCCCATAACTGTTACAATCGGAGGGCGTTTTGTGTTGTCGGGCAATGTATTGTCATCACCGCCGCTCAAAATAATTTCTTCTGCTGTTTTGTCAATTTTTTGTTCTAATTCAACTCCAAAATTGCTCGCGACGTATTCAGCAACCGCAAATTCCACTGTATCGTTTATTGTTTTAACAATACCTTCTTTAAACAGCTGTTTGATTATGGAAGCAACGGGAATACCCGTCTTTTCCGACAAAACTTTTAGTGAAACATCTTCGGTGGTAATTACCGCCTTTTCTATTTTCTTAATAACTTGCTCAACTCTTCCCGATTTTTTGGTTTGCCTTGGGCGGCGAGCTATCATTCTTTCGTCGTCTTCGGTGCCTGAGTATGTTTTTGTAAGCAAAGCTTTTTTGTTGAAAGTGCGGTCTTCTTTGCTTTTTTCGTGCGTTTTATTTTTATTACCAAATGTTTTTTGCGGTTGGCTGGGAGTGACGGGAACATCTCCAAAGGTTTTTTTGATAGGCGGTTTTGAGGTGGTTCTTTGAGGTGCGTCTTTATCTTTATCCATGGGCATATTAGGTCTGCCCATAGGCGGACGCTGCTGATTTTGAGGTCTATCAAAACGCTTAGGTCCTCTATTTTGATTGTTGTTGGTGTTATCCCTATTTTCTCTGTTATCTCTCTGTCCAGGTTGCTGCGGTTGACGCTTTCCATAGGGCGGTTTTTGTTGAGCAATACTCGTTTTTGGAGGCATTTGAGTAGGCTCTAAAAATCTCCGAACCTTTATGTTTCCTTTTTCGTCTTTATAAGTGCGTTCGCCCGAAGCTGTTTCCACACTTTTTTGAGGTTTTGGCTCAACTTTATGCTCATGGACTTCGCTTTTTACTTGTTGTTTTACTTCCGCCGCTTTTTCTGCCTTTACTTCTGTTTTTGGCTCCTGAATAACTACGAGTTTTTCCGTAGAAATTGGTTTTTGCGGTTGCAAAACTTCGGTCGGCTGAATTTTCTCTTCGACCGTTTGCGACAAAGCGATATCTTCTTCAAATTTTGCCTTCTTAAAGTCGGCTGATTTGCGTACTTCGTCGAGTTTTTGCTTTAAGAAAGCCACGTCCTGTTGAAATTTGCGGGCATTAACTGCCGTATTGCTTTTAAGTTTTTTCAGATTTTCAAAGGATTGAGCATTATTGCTGTTATCTGTCAAATCATTTACCTCCACCGCTACAAGTCATTAGTTTTCGCTATTTATAATCTCTCTTATTTGGTCGTATATTTCTTTTGGGATAGCAGTTTCAAACTGTCTTGCCAAAGCTTTTGTTTTTTCACATTTGTTAAGACAATCGGAGTTTTTGCACAAATATGCTCCTCTGCCGTTCGCTTTGCCAGTTTGATCAACTATTATCTCGCCTTCGGGAGTTTTTACAACTCTCAAGAGCGTTTTTTTTGGCTGCATTTGTCTGCAAGCCAGACACATACGCATCGGAATATTTTTCATATATTACTCCGCTTTTTCTTGCGTGTCTTCCGTTTCTTGATTGTTTTCGTCTATATTTTCTATATCTTCGTTTTCAAAATTTTGTGCAATATCTTCATCTTCGTTAGCTTCGTAAGCGGAATCGGGGGAATCAAACAGTCCCATTTGCATAGCGACGCTATAAGACTTCACATCAATTTTCCAGTTTGTAAGCCTTGCAGCTAAACGGGCGTTTTGACCTTCTTTGCCGATTGCCAATGAAAGCTTGTCATCAGGCACGATAACTTTCGCTTCCTTTGCGTTTTCATCCGCTTGCACCATCAAGACTTTTGCTGGAGATAATGCTCTTGCAATAAAGTCCAAAATATCGTTACTCCAAGGAATTATATCTATTTTTTCACCGCCGATTTCGTTTACAATGGCGTTTACACGAACACCTTTATTGCCAACACATGCGCCGACTGGGTCTATGTCGGGGTCTTGGCTAAAAACAGCCATTTTTGTACGGAAACCCGCTTCACGGACGATAGATTTGATTTCCACAATACCCGCGCGAATTTCTGGAACTTCGTTTTCGAAAAGGCGTTTGATAAAGCCCACGCTTGCGCGTGAAAGCATAACTTGCGGTCCTTTTGTGTTTTCTTTTACTTTTTTTACAAAAACTTTGATTTTGTCACCAGGTAAAAATCTTTCGCCTCTTATTTGGTCTGCGGGCAACAAAACGCCTTCCATTTGATTTTTGCCTATCTCTACAAACAAAGTGCCGTCTTCTTTTATGCGTGAAACCACGCCTACCAAAAGCTCGTTTTCTTTTTCAATAAATTGACTGTATGTTATATCTTTTTCAGCTTGGTGAAGATAGTTCATTACTACTTGTTTTGCCGTTTGTGCTGCGATGCGTCCAAAATCTCTCGGATTTATTTCCGTCATAACACGGTCGCCAATTTTGTAGCTTTTTTTAAGCTCAGTAGCTTCGTCAAGCGTCATTTCTTTGTCGGGGTCAACAACTTCTTCCACTACTGTTTTGTACATAAAAACTCTTATTGTGGCTTTTTCGGGGTTAAGTTTAACCGTAACGTCAGCTGCTTCACCATAATTTTTTTTGCAAGCAATAGCCAAAGCGGCTTCAAGCGCATTCAGAAAAACGGCTTGGTCTATGCCTTTTTCGTTTTCAAGATCTTCCAAAGCGGCAAAAAAATCTTTGTTAATCATTTATTTTCCTCCAAATCAGTTGCTAAAATTTAATAAACGGAACTACGCTAGCGGTTTTTGCTCGGTCAAACGTGATTTTTTCACCCGAAACATCTATTGTGAACTGCAAGTCGTCATATGAAAGCAGCGTTCCAGTGTACTGCTTTTTGCCATCAAGCGGCGCATAAAGTTTTACTATAATAATTTTGTTTAAATTTTTTTCAAAATCTCTCGTTTTTGTAAGCGGTCTGTCCAATCCTGGTGAAGAAACGTTTAGAATATATGGACTGTCGCTTGTGGGATTTAATTTGTCTAACGGTTCATCAATGGCTCGGTGAAGTTTTTCACAGTCATTTATGTCCACGCCGCCGTCTTTGTCAATAATCAAAGTCAAATTCATTCCGTCGTGCTTTTTTTCATAGGTAACATCGACAAGCTCCAATCCAAACTCGTCTGCGAAAGGTTTTGCCAGTTCAAATACCATATCGGTGACTTTACTCAAATATTTTACCTCCCAACAATAAGTTGAGAGCGGGTAAAACCCACTCTCGGTAAGAAAAGCACTTTAAGTGTCATAATACTAACACAATTACCAAAAAAAAGCAAGCATTTATATCAAATTGGGGTCGTGGTCAAACATTTTCAATAAAGCTCTGGCAGTCAAAATCGAGTCGTCAAGCGCACGGTGAAGATTCTCTATTTCCAATCCCAGCGATTTTGCGATTGTAGAAAGCTTGTAATTTAAAGGCTTTTTACCATTGTATTTTCCGCCCATAATAAGTTTTCGCATAAGTTCCATTGTGTCATAACGCTCGTTACAAAAATCATATCCGCTAAAAGAAGCGTTATATTTCAAAAAATCATAGTCAAAATCCAGATTATGCGCTACCAAAATACTGTTTCGTGTGAATTTGTAAAAATCACCGACAACAGCGGAAAAAAGCGGTTGTCCAAGCACCATTTCGTCTGTGATTTTATTTATCTGCGTGATTTCTTTTGGAATTTCAGTTTCGGGGTCAACAAGCGTTGAAAAGGTTTCAATCATTTCGCCGTTACGAATTTTTACAGCTCCGATTTCAAGAATTTTGTCTTGCAAAAATTTCAGTCCTGTCGTCTCCAAATCAAATACAACTATGTCTTTTCCGTCCAAAAATCCTTTTTTTCTCATACTTGCATCGAGCAGGTTTACTTGTTCGTGATATGCGATTTTTTGAGGAAAAACCGTTATGTATTCGGGAGGCTCGGGTCTTGTTATGGCTTGCTGCGGTTCATCTACTATGTCGCATTTTGAAATATTGTAGGCTTTGAGTTCGAGCTGTCCGCTGTAATTGTTTATTGCAACAGGTCCAGACACAATCAGTTCGTCACCTTCAGAGACAAGTTCGTATTTTTTCATTGCGTCTTTTCCCGCAAAAAATACAATCGGGAATTTCCCCGTTTTGTCAGCCAAATCCATTTTACACACATATAAATCGGGGTTTTTTGTGGGGTAACTTTTTTTGTAACTAACTGCTCCGCAAATGACACAATTTTTGACTGGAGCTGTCACGTCGGATATGTATCGAGCTGTAGAATCAATTTTTTTGCCTATAACCTGAATAATATTCGTTACAGTAAAAAATCTTTTTGGCTTTGACAACTGTATTTCTATTTCTCGGGACTGGTATACTTCCACTTTTTTTAAAAGCGTTTCGGTATCAATTTCTTTTTTTACAGCGGTCATATCAAAGTAAACTTTTGTTGTCGTAACGGAAGAAAAATATTTTTCGAGTATTTCAACCACCGAATTCTGCTCTATTACCTTGCAGGTTAATTCGTCTGCGCAGAAATTTGCCTTAACTGCCCTTTCGCCTTTATTTGTACATTCCACCACAAATTCTTCCCGCATTGAAAGCGACGGAAAAGTTTTCGACACAAAACTTAGAATTTCATCCTTGACGGTGTTTGCGTCAAATTTGTCAACTTCAAAAGTCGTCTCAACAGCCAATCCTTGCGGAGACAATGCCTTGGCGGTTTTTATCACGTCTTCTTTTTCCACTGCCGATAAAGCGACAGGGTAAGAAAAAACGTACCGCACTGTACGTTTACGCTGATTGTATACTGTTTTGCGTAACCGCAAATCATTATATTTTGAATCAAGTTTTGATAAGGTTTCTAAAATCATTTTGTAATCTCATCTATTTCTTTCAAAAATTCTGCCAAAGCATTTTCATGCTCGACAGTTTTGTAAATTTTGCCGTGTTTGAAAAAAGAAATCTTTTTGCCGCCCGCAAGACCTATATCGGCATCGGCACATTCGCCCGGTCCGTTGACTTCGCATCCCATAACAGCAACTTTTATATTTTTATTTATATTTTTTACATAATCATATACTTTTGCGGCTATTTCTTCCAAATTTATTACACATCTGCCGCATTTTGGGCAAGAAACAAACTCAACTCCGTTTACGGCTTTGCCTATACTACGCAAAATTTCTTTTGCGACAAAAACTTCCTGCACAGGGTCGGCGGTCAATGACACACGAATTGTGTCACCAATTCCATTAGACAAAAGCTCTGCGATGGCTATACTGTTTTTTACAATACCAACTTCTGGCACCCCAGCTTCGGTAAGCCCAATATGTAGCGGATAGGCACATTTTGATGAAAAAAGTTTGTTAAGCTCGACTGTTTCACGCACATCGGACGATTTTATTGACAAAACAAGGTCAGTAAACCCGTGTTTTTCAAAATAATCAACATATGAAAGCAAGCTTTCGGTAAGAGCCAGATTTTTGTTTTGGTATTTTTCAATTAGCGTTTTGTCTACCGAACCGCCGTTTACACCAAGCCTTATTGCCGTACTATGAGATTTTGCACAAGAAATAATTTCATCTAAACCTTTCAAAGGCACATTACCTGGGTTTATGCGAATTTTGTCCGCTCCGTTTTCTATGGCTGCAATGGCAAGTTTGTGGTCAAAATGTATATCTGCCACAAGCGGAATTGCGCATTTGGTCTTTATTTGTTTAATTGCCCGAGCGGCATAGATATTCGGCACGGCTACTCTGACTATATCACAGCCCGAATATTCTAGGAGCTGTATTTGATTGCAAGTGGCATCAATATCGGTCGTCGGCGTATTTGTCATTGACTGAATAGCGATTTTATTACCGCCGCCAATAAATATGCTGCCTATTTTTATTTCTTTTGTTTTCATTTACCTAACCAAAATTCCTTTTAGGCGAACCAGTGCAATATATCTATCAGAATGACAAAAACAAGCAATGCCGCCAGCCCAACAAAATGAATAATCGCCTCTATTTTGCGGTTTACCGGCTTGCCTCTTATCCACTCCACTATGACGAAAACCATTCTCGCACCGTCCAATGCAGGCAGCGGAAGAAGATTGAACACAGCAAGGTTTACGGAAATCATCATAATAAGATAAAATACGTTTGCAAAATCATTTGCGGCGACTTGGCTCATCATATCAATGGTCGTGATTGGACCGCCCACAGAATCAAGTCCAATTCCGCCCGTTATCAATTTGCCAAGAGTCTTTAATATAACCGTACCGACTCTAAAGCAATATGGCAAAGCTCTGCCCAGCGACTGTCCAAAAGTATATTTGACCTTGTAAATTTGGGCGTATACATCGGGATTTGACGGGTCTATATAGCCGTAATACTGCGTTTGTATTCCTATTCCGTGAAAAACATAGTCCTCGTATGTTTGAGTTTGTTCGTTGAACATTTGAGCAGTAATATCGCCCTTATTCACGGTAAAAGTCAAAAATTCTCCGTATTCGTCACTAAAATATTTTACAATGACTCCTTCATCGGGGCGGAAAACTGTGATTTGCAGAGTTTCTCCTGCGCTTGAAATCATATCCGCATATTCGTTCGTCAAATAAACCTTTGTACCGTCCACTGCATAGAGAATGTCGCCTTCTTCTATAGTGCCGTTATTATAATTCGGGGACGACTCGTATATATTGCTGATTGTCAAAACAGGCTCGCCAATAGCGGAAAAAGCAATAACAGCGATAAGCACAGCTGACAAAAAATTGAAAAATGCCCCTGCAAAAAGCACTATCAGTCTTTTCCAAGGCTTTTGGTTGTTGAACGCTTCGGACGACGGATTTTCCTCGTCTTCGCCTTCAAAGGCACATGCTCCGCCCAAAGGTAACGCTCTAATGGAAAACACCTGACCGTTCTTTTTGTTTGTGCGTGAAAAAATTTTTGGTCCGAAACCTATTGCAAATTCATTTATTTTGAAACCTAACAGCGTTCCCGCTGTGTAGTGTCCGAGCTCGTGAATGGTGATCATAAACATCAAAATCACAAGCGCAATTAAAATATAAAGTATTTTACTCATTATTTGCGAAAAAGTCGCGAACAAAAGCAAGTTTATCATTTCTTTTTCCTTATAATATTTTGTGTGTAGAGTTTTGCGAGTTCGTCATAATATTCGATAGAATCAACAGTCAACTCCCGTCTTGGCAGTTCCGCTGAAAACCTCTCGCAAACAGTATGTATAATATTCCAAAAATCACAAAAAGATAATATTTTTTTCTTAAACATTTCAACGCAAACATCGTTTGCAGCGTTCATTACGGTGGGCATTAGGGGTATATTCAACAGTTTGTCATATGCCAAAGTCACGCACGGAAAGCGTTTTTCATCGGGTTTTTTAAATTCAAACTCACCGCTATCCATATCTATTTTGCGTATATTTTGGGGTGTTGACGGATAAAAAAGGGCGAATTCTATCGCAGAACGCATATCGGGTTGCGACACTTGTCCCAAAAATTCGCCGTTTTCAAGTTCTATCAGAGAATGCACTACGCTTTGCGGATTTATCAGCACGTCTATTTTTTCTCGTGGCATATCAAAAAACCACTCGGCTTCTATTATTTCCAAAGTCTTATTAAACATTGTCGCACTATCAATAGTTATTTTTTCACCCATTTTCCAGTTCGGGTGTCTTAGGGCGGAACGATAATCAACGGTTTTTAGTTCTTCCAAGCTTTTATCTCTAAAAGCCCCGCCGCTAGCCGTCAAAATAAGGCGTTTTGGAGTTTGTCTTGCTTTCTGTATACATTGCAGTATAGCGCTGTGTTCACTGTCTACGGGAATAAGCCTTGATTTGGATTTTTTTAGCGATTCCATAACGATTTTTCCGCCCGTAACCAAAGTTTCTTTGTTTGCAAGCGCAACGTCGATATTGTTTTCAAGGCAAAATAAAACCGCTTTTAAGGCAGTGATGCCTTTTGTGGCAATGACAGCGGTGTCAACGCCGTTACTTACCGCTTTCATCAAGGCGCTGCGGTCATCGCAAATTAGCCCCCTATATGACGGCAAAAACTCAGCGTATTGTTTCTCTAATAGCTTACTGTTTTTGTAAGCGACAAGCGAAACTGCGCTAAGCCTGTCGGAATATTTTTTTATTACTTCAAGCGTTTGAGTCCCGATAGAACCCGTACTGCCAAGTATAGCTATTTTTCTCATCTTTTATAAAATAAAAACATAAATTGCGGCAACAAAACACGATGTAAACATAATTCCGTCAAATCTGTCCATAAAGCCGCCGTGCGAACCCAAAAGATTTGAATAATCTTTTATTCCGCAATGCCGTTTTACCAAACTTGCAACCAAGTCACCCAACTGGTCTAAAATAGAGCCAAAAAAGCCTATAAGGACATAGTCGAGTATCTTCAAACTCATCTTTACGGGCAGCCCCGAGGCAAACACCCCAAAAATATTGAGTTCGAATAATATGAAAACAAACGCTGACCCGAGCATTCCGCCAAGAATGCCACCCAATGCACCTTCTATTGTTTTATTGGGACTGACTTTAGGGCAAAGTTTGTGTTTTCCAAAATTCATGCCAAATATATATGCGCCGCTGTCGGTAAACCAAGAAACGCAAAAAACCAAAGCAAGCCCTACCGTATTGTAAGGCAAAAGCTGTTCGCCCCGCCAAAGTGAAGTTACGACAAGTTCATATACGGGATCGCCTTCGACAATAAGTCTTGTGCTTGCACTACGATTGATATATAGCAAGGTTGAAAGCAAAATGCCTGGGTAAATCAGCAAAAACGCCACGTTTTGCAAAACTCCGTCTTTGTGATTGTTTACTACAGCAATCAGACACGCAATCAAAAACGCTAATATTGTTAGAAATATTATTCCACGGAAGCCGAAGAAAAAATACGGAAGTCCGTACAAAGCGGCGTATATCCAAATAAGCGCATTGTATTCACGCGGAATTCTGTCGCCAAGAGCGTGTCTTACTTCTATTATACAAATCGCTACGACTATGTATAAAAAAGCGGACATTATCGCTCTGTCTACAAATTCGCCCAATAGCAGTACGCCGATAAAGACTGTAGCTATAGCTATGCCTGTCAGCGTTCGTTTCAGCATTTTTATTATATTCCCCCGTAATTACGTTGACGTTTAGAATAAATTTCCAAAACGTCGTCTATGTCTTTTGTTGAATAGTCCGGCCAAAGAGTGTCCGTAAAAAAAAGTTCGGAATAAGCGGATTGGTAAAGCAAAAAATTTGAAAGCCGCATATGTCCGCCTGTACGTATGATAATATCGGGATCGGGCATATTGTGGTACATATATTTGCTTAGCGTTTCCTCGTCAATCTTTTTTTCTTTGTTGGCGATTGCATTATTTACTGCCGACACAATTTCCGTTCTTCCGCCGTAATTTATACACAGATTGACGGTCATCGCAGTATTTATCAAAGTTTCTTTTTCCGCTTGAGCAATTTCTTTTACAAGTTCAGCTGGCAAACCGTTTCTTTCGCCTGATACTACAATTTTTATATTTTTTTTGCGAAAATCCGTTAGTTTTGCAAAATATTTTTTCGCAAGTTCAAACAATCCGTTTACTTCTTCATTTGGGCGTTTCCAGTTTTCCGTTGAGAAAACATACAGACTTACAAATTTTATACCAGTTTGCAGACAATGGTTAATGACACGCTCGACTGTTTCAACGCCTTTTTTGTGTCCGTATGCACGAGGCATACCACGCATATTCGCCCATCTGCCGTTACCGTCCATAATAAACGCAATGTGATTTGGAAGATTGTTCATTTTTTTTGGTTTAAAGGACAAGTCAAAAATCCACCGATTGTTAAAACAATTTCGCTAGAATTTTCTGTCACCCTTATTACAAGCTCCTTGTCAAATATTTTTTGTTTGTCGCTTGTATAATAAACAAGCCTGAATTTCTTGCCACGTAATTTGTCTTTGGCGTCAGACAATTCAAGCCCGATTAAGTCTAAGTATTCCACTCTATTTATCAAACGGACAATACGTCTGCTTCTTTGTCCTTTGCAAGCGTTTCGACATTTTCTATGTTTTTCGAAACGATTTTATCGACTTCCGCTTCGTAATCTGCAATCAAGTCTTCGGACACTGCTTTTGCCGCTTTTTCTTTTTTCAAAGCTTCCATACAGTCACGACGGACGTTACGGATTGAAACTTTTGTATCTTCCGCAAGTTTCTTTACTTGTTTAACAAGGTCCATACGTCTTTCTTGTGTTAACTCAGGAAAAACGAGACGTATTAAAACACCGTCATTTTGCGGAGTTACGCCGATATTGGCTGCTAAAATTGCCTTTTCTACCTTTCCCAACATAGACTTATCCCATACAGAAATATTTAACAGTCTTGCTTCTGGGTTCGATATATTTGCCATTTGGTTAATCGGAGTGGGAGCGCCATAATAATCAACGAGTATTTTTTCAACCAATTTTGGGTTTGCTCTGCCTGCACGCATTGTGCTGAACTCGTTTTTCATAAATTCAATAGATTTGGTTATGCGTTCTTCCAAATCCATAAATACAATTTCGATATTCTCGTTTGCGTAATCCATAATATTATCTCCTACGATTTTTAAACTAAATTATATTTTACTAAAAAATTAGACTGATTTCAATAGTCTATTGAATAATTGTGCCTATTTTTTTGCCTTCTGCGGCGTTTATTATGCTGTTATTCTCCGCACAATCAAAAATCAAAACGGGTATATTGTTTTCCATACACATAGACATCGCCGTAATATCCATTGCTTTAAGCTGTTTTTCAATTACTTCCATAAAGCCGATTTTTTCATATTTTTTTGCATCTGAAAACTGTCTTGGGTCTTTGTCGTAAATGCCGTCCACGTTTTTCGCGCATAGATAGACATCCGCCTGAACTTCCGACGCTCTAAGCGCCCCAGCCGTGTCGGTTGTAAAATATGGACTGCCCGTACCGCCTGCAAAAATAACAACTTTACCTTTTTCAAGGCTGTCCAGCGCTTTCCTGAGCACAAACGGCTCAGCCACTTTTTCCACACGGATTGCCGACATAACCACAACGGGAACTTTCAACTTGTCGAGCGAATTTTGCATAGCTAAAGAATTTATCACAGTGGCAAGCATTCCCATATAGTCAGCTGTAGAGCGGTCGACACTGCCGTTATTTCTTGCGCGCCAAATATTGCCGCCGCCGATAACAAGACCGATTTCATAACCTTTTTCGTGCAAAGTTTTGATTTGGAAAGCAATTTTTTCCGTTTCACTCTCATTAACACCAAAACTGCCTTTACCCGACAGAGCTTCGCCCGAAATTTTTATTATTATACGCTTGTATTTACTCATAATCCCTCCGTTATGTAGTCAATAAAAACTTAGTAAATCTCCACTAAAAAACAGCTTTTATTTATATCATATTTAAAAAATATTGTATAAACAACCGTTTTTATCTCTTTTCATTATAACAAAACGGGGACAGTTTGTGTCCCCTTTTCGTAAAATATTTGTTATTTATTAACTTCGCTAAGTTGCTGTTGAATTTCTTCGACGAAATTGTCTTGTTTCTTTTCCAAACCTTCGCCCATTTCGTAACGAACAAAACGTCTTACGGAAATTTTTTCGCCGATTG
>DAOPIV010000029.1:0-12126 GCA_035399325.1 Clostridia bacterium
GTTATTTCTGATAATACTTTCGCAACATTACCCACAACGTCTTCAATACTATCGATTTGTTTTGTAAAGTAATTGTCAATAACCCGTATTTCCGTTTCCGTTAGCGGACCTGCTTCCATAAGCTCGTCAACATACAGTCTAAAAGCTTTTTCACTTGGAGCACGCCCTGCAGAAACATGCGGCTGAACCAAATATCCCATCGATTCAAGCGCCGAAAGCTCGTTACGGATAGTGGCGGAAGAACAATCAGGCAAGTGCTTTTCCTGAATTTCTTTACTTGAAATTGGAGTCGCACTATCGATATACCCGTCCACAACAGCTTTTAATATTTTCTTTTTTCTTTCAGATAGCGGCATTATTTACCCCTTTCTTTTTTTATTATATTCGTTTAACGCAAATACATTTACTTTAGTGCTAGCAATCTTTGAGTGTGAGTGCTAACCACTAGTAATAAGATAACACCGCCATAAAAAAGTGTCAAGTATTTTAGTCAACTTTCTTACTTTAAAATCAATGAAATTAGTTGATAGGTCTCAAACAATTTTCACTCGATTTTTGCGGTGTTACGGTGTTATTATGTAACTGTTATTTTATTTTATTCTACTAAATCTAAAAAATTTACAATTTTATTCGAACAAAAGCTCAACAAGAATCTCGTTCAGCATATAAAAATATTTGTCGGTAACTTTTATTTTATTGTCGGCTTTTTCAAAAAATCCTTTTTTAGTCAATATTAAAATTTTTGGGTATTTGGTTTCAAAATTTATTCCAAATTGATTGTAAAAATCCGTGGTGTCAAGACCTTCATTAAGTCTAAAAGCAAGCATAGCATAATCAAAAATGTTATCGTCTAATGTCTGTTTTTTTGAATAAATTTGCGGTTTTATGCCAGAGGAAGTTTTTTCGTAATATTTAACCAAGCTTTTTACGTTTGCGTAACGTGTGCCGTTTATGAATCCATGAGCGGACGGACCAAAACCATAATAATCCAAAAGCCGCCAGTAAATTAAATTATGCTCGCATTCAAAACCTTTTTTGGCAAAATTAGAAACTTCGTAACGATGAATATCAAGTTTTTTAAGGCGGCTCAAAACTACTTCATACATATCGGCACAAAAATCTTCATCGGGCAAAGTTATCTCGCCGCACTTGATTTTTTTAGCAAGCGGTGTCCCTCTTTCAACTTTTAGCGCATATGCCGAAACGTGCGGTATTTGCATTTTTTCGATTAAATCCAGCGTTTTATTTACCGTTTCCACTCTTTGATAAGGTAACTCCAGCATAATGTCGCAGCTAATATTTTTTATACCGAATTGACGGATAGCGGACACTGTATCAACAAAATCTTGCACGTTGTGCGGTCTATTTAGTGCTTTCAAAATATTATCGTCATCGCTCTGCAACCCGACTGAAAAACGGTTGAAGCCCAATGAAACAAGTTCGGCTATTTTTTCTTTTGTTGCCGAGGCGGGATTGCATTCTATCGTTATTTCCGCATTTTGGTCAACAGCAAAACGCTTGCGGATTTCGGCTAGTATTTTACCAGTATCGCAAGCGTCTAATAATGTGGGCGTGCCGCCTCCAAAATATATAGTATCTATTTTTACTTTTTCTTTGGGCGCACGCAACCCTATTTCTTTTATAACAGCGTCAACGTATTGCGTAAAACTTTTATTCGTATAAGAGCAAAAATCGCAATAAAAACATTTTGACACACAAAAAGGAACGTGAACGTATATGCCCGTTTTCATTCGTCTATTTTGAGTATCGACATAAACGCTTCGGACGGAACGGCAACGCTGCCGACTTGTCTCATACGTTTTTTGCCTTCTTTTTGTTTTTCGAGAAGTTTTTTCTTTCTCGTAATATCGCCGCCGTAGCATTTTGCCAAAACATCTTTTCTCATAGCTTTTACCGTTTCACGGGCTATAATTTTGTTTCCGATTGCAGCTTGAACTGGTATCTCAAACATTTGACGTGGAATAGCGTCTTTTAGTTTTTCGGCAATCTGTCTGCCACGACTGTATGCTCTGTCTTCGTGAACGATAATACTTAATGCATCGCAAATTTCGCCGTTTAAAAGCATATCCATACGCACAAGTCTACCCGTCTTATAACCTTTTACTTCATAATCAAGGGAAGCGTAACCTCTCGTGCGGGACTTTAAACTGTCAAAAAAGTCGTAAATAATCTCGTTCAATGGCATCTCGTACGTAATTTTTACACGCTTGGTGTCGAGATAAGTCATATCTAAAAATACGCCACGTTTGTTTTGACATAGTTCCATAATAGCTCCGACATAATCGGGCGGAGAATAAATATATGCCATGACGATGGGTTCTTCTATATGGTCGATTTTTGTAGGGTCTGGCATTTTTGTGGGGTTGTCGATTTCCAAAGTCTGTCCGTCCGTTGTAAAAACTTTGTAAATTACGCTCGGGGCGGTCGTAACCAAATCCAAATCAAATTCTCTTTCCAGTCGCTCTTGTATTATTTCCATATGCAGTAGTCCCAAAAAACCGCAACGGAAACCAAAACCGAGTGCAACAGAAGTGTCGGGCTCATACAAAAGCGAAGCGTCGTTGAGTTTCAATTTTTCCAGTGCTTCTCTTAAATCGTTGTATTTGCTTCCGTCGGCGGGATAAATACCGCAAAATACCATCGGCAAAACATTTTTGTAGCCTTTCAAGGGTTCGGTTGCTGGATTTTCGGCATCTGTCACCGTATCGCCGACTGCTATATCGCCAACCGTTTTTATGCTTGCGGCAATATAGCCTACGTCGCCTGCCGAAAGCTCGTCCACAGGTAAAAATCTAGGGGCAAAAACTCCGACTTCCGTGACGTCGTACACCTTGCCTTTATGCTGAAACATTTTTATTTTTGTGCCTACTTTTACTTTTCCGTCCACTATTCTTGTAAAGATAAGTACGCCTTTGTAGTTGTCGTATTGGCAATCAAAAATCAAAGCTTTCAGCGGTTTTTCCTCTTTGCCTTTTGGTTCGGGTATCCGCTCGATAATCGCTTTCAAAACGCTTTCTATGTTTGTTCCGTCTTTTGCAGACACAAGAGGACAATCGGTGGTGTCAAGCCCTATGGCGTCTTCAATCTCAGCTTTTGTTTCATCCACACGAGCGGAAGGTAAATCGATTTTATTTATAACAGGTATTATTTCCAAATCGTTTTCAAGCGCAAGGTAACAGTTCGCCAAAGTTTGTGCTTCCACACCCTGACTTGCATCGACAACAAGCAACGCCCCTTCGCATGCGGCCAGAGAGCGTGAAACTTCGTAATTGAAGTCAACGTGACCTGGCGTATCAATCAAATTTAGTTCATATTCCTTGCCACCGTAACTGTAATACATTCTGACGGGGGCAAGCTTTATTGTTATGCCCCTTTCACGTTCCAAATCCATACTGTCAAGTATCTGTGCGGACATATCTCTTTTTGCCACTTGTCCCGTGAGTTCAATAAGCCTGTCGGCGAGAGTGGACTTTCCGTGATCAATGTGGGCGATAATACAAAAATTGCGTATATTTTTCATAATCATTATTTTATAGGAAAAGACGGATTTTAGCAATATTTTTCTATTGATTTTTGTGATTGTATGTTTTATAATTGTATCGAGGTACATTTTATGAATATTTATGAAAGTTGGATTGTAAAAAAACAAATCGCACACAGAGGCTTGCACGACGACATATCGGAAGAAAACTCATTATCTGCTTTTGAAAAAGCTATCCAATCGGGTTATGCCATAGAAATGGACGTCCAAATGACCTCCGACGGCATTTTGGTGGTTTTTCATGACAACGACCTAAGACGAATGACTGGCATTATCGGAGATATACGGGAAACAAAATACGAATATATTAAAGACGCAAAACTAGGCGATTCCGACGAAAAAATACCCACTTTTGACGAGTTTCTAAATTTTATCGACGGCAGAACGCCGCTTTTGATAGAAGTGAAAACCCATGCCAATGTAGGTATTGCCGAGCAAAAAATAATAGACCGCTTGCGTAAATACAAAGGCGAATTCGCTTTACAGTCGTTCAATCCCTATATTGTGAAATATTTTGCCGAACACGCTCCCGAGTTTATTCGGGGACAGCTTGCAAGCGATTTCAAAAACGACACAATGCCATATTATCAAAAAATATTGTTGAAAAATTTGTTTTTTATTCGCAGCAACAAAAGTCAGTTTGTAAGTTATGATGTTGAAGCGATACATCGAGCGCAAATTAAAAGAATAAAAAAGCGTATGCCTGTTATTATGTGGACGGTACGCAGCCAAGATCAGATTGACCAACTCAAAGACTATCACGACAATATTATTTTTGAAAATTTTATTCCTCAAATAAAAAAATAATTTCAAATTTAAAAATAACCGAGCTTAATTAGGCTCGGTTTTTATTTTAACGAATATTCAGAAATTGTGATTTTTTTATAGCTGTTATCGCTCTTGTTTATATTATTCAAACGCATTTTTTCTATGTAAATTTAATAATATTTAGGTATGATAGTAGCAAAATTCGGCGGTAGCGGCGTCACTCACAACAATCTTTCAAAAATACAAAAAATTGTTTCGTGTAATCCTGACATAAAACACGTTGTTGTGTCGGCTGTCGGCAAAGCAAATAACTCCGACAGAAAAGTCACCGATATGTTGATAGAATACTCACGAAGTTTTGATAAAAAATTATTAAAAAAAATTTTGGAAGCCTATTTAACAATTAAAGAAAAATACAAACTTAAAACAGACATTGAAAATATAATAACAAAATCGCTATTGAAAACAAAAAACTACTCTTATCTGGTTTCACGGGGAGAATATTTTTCAGCGATTTTAGTGGCGGAATTATTGGATTTTGCATTTATTGACACAAAAAATATTGTGAAATTTAAAGCCGACGGACGCCTTGACACACAAAAATCGGCTGAACTCATAGCAAAAACTTTGGCAAAAATCCCCCGCTCTGTGTTGACGGGTTTTTACGGAAGCGACCCTTTTGGCAAAATTACGCTTTTTTCACGTGGCGGCAGCGACATTACAGGCGCGCTTGTGGCAGACGCTGTCGATGCCGTCATCTACGAAAACTGGACTGATGTAAACGGGTTTTTGACGGCAAATCCCCAAAAAGTTTTGAACCCGAAAACTATTGAATGTATGTCTTACGGGCAACTCGCAAAACTCAACCGCATAGGCGCAGATGTGCTGCACCCATTGACTGTATTGCCGCTAGTCAAAAAAAGTATCCCGCTGAATATTCGCAATATCTTCAACCCTTCACACTGCGGCACACTGATTTCCCGCACAGCAAATAAAAAAGGGCTTTTGGCGGTCACTTCTTTTGAAGCTGTTTATTCTGTTTTCGATAAATTTCTTCCGAGCCAATGTTTCGAAAGTTTAAAGTTTTATAATTCCGACACAATCACAAGAACATTGACGGAAAAGTCTGTCCAAAACATAAAAAGCGTTTTTGAAACCCCTGTTGAATATATTCAGGCTGTATATTACGGTAAGTTTGACGCCGACCAAATAATAAAAAAGCTTGGAAAAGTGTTTTTTATGACCAAAGAAGACAATACGGTAAGTATTATAACTGAGCAAAAAAGCACCGCCGTTCAAACAGTTTATGAATATTTTTCAAGAATATAAGATTCACTGACTGTTTTCAAAAATAAAGAACGCCCGCAGTTACACGGACGTTTTTGTTTTTATTTAACTAAAAAGAAATTATTTAATGAGTTTTGCTTCGAGATAATATCTTTTTTCCACGCCTTCACCCATTGAGAAAGTTTTTCTTGGCATTGCTCCCTTATGTTCGACGTAATCAAAGAACATCGCTTTGTCAAAAGCGGGTAAAGTTATGCCCACACTGCCGGGATTTTCGTTGACAACGTTTTTTACATCTTTCAGCCCGTGTATATAATCGATTTTTATTTCGGGATTTTGTTCCATGTATCTGTCAATAATGTTTTGAACTTTTGTTACCGCCTCGACAGGGTCAGCAGGAAGAGAAAGTTTGTGCGATTTGCCTTCACTGTAAATTTCACACACATTTTCGCCGCCTATAGCTTTAATTTCGTCAACAAGTTCTTCGGTTGCATTGAAAACGACTCTGTGGATAGGCTCAAAACTTAGTCCTTCATCATAAATATTAACAGCTTCCACCAATGCGAATCTTGCAGGATGTGTTAATTTTTGCTCTTCGGTTAAATTTTGTTTGATTGTGTCCCAGCAGGATTTTGCCGTTGCCAAAGAATGGTTTCCGTCGCCGACAGCAAACATCATACCGCTTTCACCCACAAGCGATTCAAATTGCTTGATAATCTTTGCGGTTTCGGTTATTTTGTAACCTGTAATATGACCGCCGCCCATATTTAATTGAAAATCATACAGTTTTTCGTGTTTATCAATGTTTTTCACTAAATTTCCTATGATTTTATTTTTCTTATCATTAAATAAAACCATAACGTGAGGCAATTCAATAGGAGCATTGATACGCACTTTTTTGCGAGGAGGAATACGCTCTAATATCGTTCCTTCCGTTGCTCTTACCGCTGCTTTTGTGCCGACTGAATATTCGTATTGTTCCAAATCTATTGCAATCATAAGACCCATACGATGTTTTACATAAGGCGTTTTGCGATCTACCAAAACAAAACATTTGCCTATATCTACGAAGATGCCTTCTGAAAGATACCTGTTTATAGTATCATTGATTTCGTCGATTTTTTCTTCATTAACTTTGCTCAGATAAATTTCGGGCAAAGTGATATGCAGTGTGCTGGGCGCATTTTTTGCGACTTCAGCTACTTCGTTCCAATATTTTGGTTCGGAAGTAAACTGGTCACAGGCAATGACCGCCCACTTAGTTAAATCGATATCCTTTCGTGGCAGTAAAATGTTTGGTGCAATAATAGGCATGATGTTCTCCTTTGTTAAATTAATTTATAGTCAAAAATTTTATATTCCGAAAAAATAACCAATAAGTAGCCAAAAAATTACCGAAGCAAAGACGGCGGCAATTTTCAATTCGATGTTTGTCACAAATATTTTGTTAATTATCGTTTTAAATTTTTCTTTCCTTGATTTTTCGTTTTTCATTATTCACCCCACAAGGCTAGTTCTTCCACTTTGTCGCCTTCGGCAATAAGCGCATGGGTTACGATCTGGGTCAAAAGTTCGTTGTCAAGATAACGCAAAAATTTTCCGTCATGCATAGCGGAAATAATACCCGATTCTTCAGAAACAACAATTGCCGTGATAGACGGATTGCTTTCGGACATACCTATGGCCGCACGGTGTCGAGTTCCAAATTCTTTTGGCAAATCGTTTCGAGCGGAAAGCGGTAAATAGCAACCTGCCGCTATTATGCGGTTTGCCGTTACGATTATCGCTCCGTCGTGAAGCGGTGATTTTGGGAAAAATATCGTTTCAATAAGCTCGGTTGTGAGAAGCGATCCCAATACCGTGCCGCTTTCAGCTATTGTGTCCAAGGATTTATTGGTAATAACAATAAGCGAACCAATATCATTTTTAGACATATTTTGGCAAGCCCTTACGATATTTTCCACAGTTTGAGTTATATCTTCGTGCGTTAAATCAATATTTTTATTATTTGGATTCAAGAAATTTTTCCAGGACATTCTGAATAGTCCCCTACGCATATCAGATGCAAATAAAGTCGTCGGTACGACAGCAAATGCCAGTATAAACATTGCGACATAAACTCGTGTGCCGACAAAACTGAAAACAGATAAAATAAAAATTAAAACCAATGCCAAAAAGAAGATGTATGCCAGCCAAACAGCATTTCTCTTCTTAAAAAAAGCCCAGCACCAATAAAACAGGGAGGCAAGTAACACAATTTCGACAATCCATTGCCATTGAAACGAGCTGAAAATATTTTGACAATATTCCAAAAAGGTCATTTATTTTCCTCCTTTTTCTTATTTTTGCTTTCTTCCCTTATATAATACAATATTACTGACAAAAAATAAAGAGGTTTATGGAAAATTTCAAAACAAAAAAATGCGTTTTTTGTTTTTTAAAAACGCATTTTTGATTTTGTTGAGAAAATATTATTTTTTGTGAATACTTCTATTGCGGTATGTTGTGTGCAACAACTCGTGAGCTTTGTGTCCATTGGGTTCGCCAAGGAAGTTTGCATAAAGTTCGCTTACTTCTTTGTTTTCGTGCGATTTTCTAGCCTTGCTTGATGCATCGGTATCGTAAATGGCTTTTGCTCTAAGTCCTCTAACGTCTGTTGTGTTCCATACATCAGCAGGTTGAATGGGTTGTCCACCGCCTGCTACACAACCACCAGGACAGCACATAATTTCAATAAACGCAACATCGCTGAGTTTGCCTGCTTTGAGCTCTTCCATTAAAGTATGAGCGTTTTCAATACCGCTTGCCACTATTACACCAAGGTCTTTTCCTGCAACGTGAACATTTGCACGTTTAATTCCTTCAGTTCCACGGACAGATTCAAATTCAAGTTTGGGCAAAGGTTTCTTTTCAAGTATTTCCGCAACCGTTCTTAACGCTGCTTCCATTACGCCGCCTGTTGCACCAAAGAGCAATCCCGCTGTGCTACCACGTCCTACAAATTCGTCAAAGTCTTCATCGGGAAGGTTTTTAAACATAATACCGCTACGTTTAATCATACGTGCAAGTTCTCTTGTTGTGATTACGCAGTCAATGTCTTTGTATCCGCTTGCATTAATGTCTTCACGAATGATTTCGCCTTTTTTAGCAACACAAGGCATAACTGTAACAGTGTAAATATCTTTTGGGTCAATACCCTTTTTCATAGCGTAATATGTCTTAACGATTGCACCGCTCATCATATGAGGGCTCTTGCAAGAAGACAAATTGGGCAAAAATTCGGGGTAGTATTGTTCAATATAATTTATCCATCCGGGAGAACAGCTTGTGAACATGGGAAGCGGTCCTTCGCCCTGCAAACGGTGCAATAATTCCGTTCCTTCTTCCATTATTGTAAGGTCTGCGGTAAAATCTACGTCCAAAACTGCGTCTACGCCTAGTCTACGCATAGCGGCAACCATTTTGCCTTGTTGGTTTGTGCCGATAGGATAACCGAATTCTTCGCCGATAGCAACGCGGATAGCGGGAGCGGGCATAATAACTACGTGTTTGGTCGGATCGTTAATAGCTTCGTAAACTTTGTCCGTGTCGTCTTTTTCTCTTAACGCGCCTGTCGGGCAAACGTTGATACATTGTCCGCAGGAAACGCAGCCTGAGCCAGCCAAATCCATTCCGTAAGCTGTGCCGATATAAGTATTGAAACCGCGTTTATTCGGTCCGATAACTGCAACGTGTTGAAGCTTGCTGCAAGCGGCAACGCAACGACGGCAAAGAATACATTTGCTGTTGTCACGGATAAGATAAGGAGTAACTTCTTCTTCGCCTTTTGTTACTTCGCCTGCAAAACGGTGAACGTCGCAGCTATATTCGTTTGCTAAAGATTGAAGTTCGCAGCTGCCGGAACGAACGCAGCTGTTGCAGTCGTTGTTGTGATTGGAAAGCATAAGTTCGAGAGTCATTTTTCTTGAATCCAAAACTTTTTTGGTGCTTGTCCATATTTCCATACCTTCGGAAACGGGTGTAACGCATGAAGCGGGCAAATCTCTCGCGCCTTTAACTTCTACTACGCAAAGACGGCAAGCTCCCAAAGGATTGAGGTCTTTCAAATAACATAGAGTAGGAACTCTTACTCCCGCTTGCTGACACGCTTCTAAGATTGTGCCTTCGTTAACCGTATAAGGTTTTCCGTTTATTTTAACGTTTAGTTGTGCCATCGTTTAATTTACCTCCTAGAAATCGCGCCTTTCGGGCATTTTGTAATACACAATCCGCATTTTACGCAAACTTCGGGGTCAATAACGTGCGGTTGTTTGATTTCGCCGCTAATAGCGTTTACAGGGCAGTTTTTCTTACAAATTCCGCAGCCGATACATTTATCTTTGTCGATTACGATTTTTGTCAAACCTTTGCATACGCCCGCGGGACAACGCTTGTTGACGATATGTTCGATATATTCGTCACGGAAATAGCGCAATGTCGAAATCACGGGGTTGCAAGCGGTTTTACCCAAAGCGCAAAGAGCGTTGTCTTGCAAATAGTGGCTGATTTCTTCCATTCTGTCGATGTCGGATAGTTCCGCTTCGCCGTTTGTGACTTTCGTCAAAATTTCAAGCAAGCGTTTTGTGCCGACACGGCAAGGAGTGCATTTGCCGCATGATTCGTCTACAACAAATTCCAAGAAGAATTTCGCGATGTCGACCATGCAGTTGTCTTCGTCCATAATAATCATACCGCCGCTGCCCATCATGGAGCCGATTGCGATAAGGTTGTCATAGTCGATAGGAACGTCGAGGTGCTGAGCGGGTATACATCCGCCGCTGGGGCCGCCCGTTTGAGCCGCTTTAAATTTCTTGCCGTTTTTGATACCGCCGCCGATATCGTATATTATTTCGCGCAAGGTCGTACCCATGGGGATTTCAACCAAGCCTGTGTTAACGATTTTTCCGCCGACAGCGAAAACTTTCGTGCCTTTGGATTTTTCAGTACCCATGCTAGCGAACCAGTCCGCGCCTTTGCGGATGATATGCGGAACGTTAGCGTAAGTTTCGACGTTGTTAAGTATAGTCGGTTTTCCGTACAAGCCTTTTACAGCGGGGAACGGAGGACGAACACGCGGTTCGCCGCGTTTGCCTTCAACGCTGGTCATCAAAGCGGTTTCTTCGCCGCAGACGAACGCGCCCGCGCCAAGTCTGATTTCAAGGTCAAAATCAAAGCCCGTATTGAAAATATTTTTACCGAGCAAGCCGTAAGCTCTCGCGTCGTTGATAGCTTTTTGCAAACGTTTAACGGCGATAGGATATTCAGCGCGGATATAAACGTAACCTTTGTTCGCGCCGATAGCGTAACCGGCTATTGCCATAGCTTCAACTACGCTGTGAGGATCGCCTTCCAAAACGCTTCTGTCCATAAATGCGCCCGGGTCGCCTTCATCGGCGTTGCAGCAAACGTATTTTTGGTCATTCTTTTGATTATAAGCAAATTCCCATTTTCTGCCCGTGGGGAAACCGCCGCCGCCGCGTCCGCGGAGACCGCTTGCTTTTATCGTTTCAATAACGTCGATAGGTTTCATCTCTGTCAAAACTTTGCCAAGAGCTTGATAACCTTCTCTGCCGATATATTCTTCTATGTTTTCGGGGTCGATAACGCCGCAGTTATAAAGCGCGACTCTTACCTGTTTTTTCAAAAATTCTGTGTCGTTGAGCGATAAAACTTTTTCATTGGTTGTATCTTCGGTGTGAAGCAAACGTTTTACGATTCTGCCTTTGAGTAGGTGTTCCGAAACGATTTCTTTTACGTCTTCCACAGTAACGGAGTGATAAAAAGCTCCTTCGGGATAAACCACCATAATAGGACCTTTGGCGCAAAGTCCAAAGCAACCAGTCATAACGACCTTAACTTCTTCGTCAAGGTGCTGCGCTTTTAGTTCGGCGTTAAGAGCGTTTATTATCTCGCCTGAGTGGTTTGATGTACAGCCAGTGCCGCCGCATACTAATATGTATGAACGTACCATTTTTTCCTCCATTAGTTTATTTTAATGTATTCCGTTACCGGTTTTTGATTTACGATATGCTCGGATACAATACGCGCAACCTTTTCCGGCGTAACCTTGATATAAGTAACTTTTTCTTTGTTCGGGACGAAAATTTCTACGATAGGTTCGAATTTGCACATACCTATACAACCCGTTTGGCTAACCACAACGTTACTCAAATTTCTTTTCGCCACTTCTTCCACAAATGCGTTCAAAACAGGTCTTGCGCCCGCGGCAATACCGCAAGTCGCCATACCTACGACAACGCGAATGGTATCGTCGCTGCCTTGTTGTCTGTTTTGCGACGCGTTTTTCATTTTGTCTCTAATCGCGTTGAGTTCCTGTAAAGACTTCATAAATTCTTGCTTCCTCCGTTTGTTATATTTATTCCTTGATTGATATAATCTTTGAGAAAAGCAAGCACTTCTGTGTTTGAAATGTCGACTTCCCCCAATATATTCCTTACTTCATCGGTATC
>DAOPIV010000030.1:0-11714 GCA_035399325.1 Clostridia bacterium
CGGCAATTATGCACCGTGTGGAACTTAACAAAATAGAAGTTAACAATCCAAAACAAATAAAAAAAGACAGTTATTCGGTCACGGGAAAAATCAAATATATACGCCAAAAACTGCTTATGAAGCGGGAAGCGGATTTTTTTGAGTTATGTGACGAATCGGGCGACGTTTCGGAAGTCGTCGTAACTTTTATAGCGTTACTAGAATTATTAAAACATCAGCTAGTAAAAGCTGTACAGACACAAAACTTTGACAATATTATTATCACAATAAACGACACCTTTGAAAAGGATTTTGATTATGAAGAAAAACTTGGCTAATATAATAGAATCGATACTTTTTGTTGCGGGCAAGGAAGTGGAGGAAAAAGATATTGCCGATAAACTCGGCATTACCAAAAAAGAGCTGTCTGACGCCGTTTATGATTTGCAGAACCGATACTCGGGAGTTTGCGGAATAAATGTGCTGCGTTTCAATGACAAACTTCAGCTTGCTTCAAATCCCGATTACATAAACGATGTTTCCAGCGTCCTAAACCCGATACGAGAAAAAGAGCTGACAAAAGCGATGTTGGAAACGCTGGCTATCGTTGCATACAAACAGCCTGTGACCCGTTTGGAAGTGGAAGAAATAAGGGGAGTGGACTGTACTTACGCTATCCAGTCTCTGTCAAAACTCAATATGGTAAAAATTTTGGGTAGAAAAGACGCTATCGGCAAGCCGCTTTTGTTTGGAACAACCGATGAGTTTTTGAAAAGATTTTCCTTGGAAAATATAGACGATTTACCCGACTATGAAATGCTTTTAAACCGTATTCAAACTCTGTCAGTAAATTTAGTACCCGATACCGATTTATACAACAGCAATCGTGACAAAGATTTTAAACCCGATGACGAAGTTCCCGATTTTTTGAAAGGCGAGGAATTTGAAGTTATTGAATAAATTTTCATTTGATGCTAAATAAAGAATAAAATTTTACATATATACAAAATATAAAATTTTACATATATACAAAATAATCTTAGTTATGCGTTTTCATTTTTTTGAAAACGCATATTTTTTGTCTATATTTCAATGCTATTTATATGATGATTTCTATTTTTATTGCGGTTGTTGTAATTAGTTTAATGATAATATTTCCATTACGGCTAAATGTATCGCTTGGTTTTTATGACGATCCTTTGCCAGTTGTCGCAATAAAAATTTTCGTGCTGAAAGTTTTTGAGAAAAAAATTGACAAGACAAAAATTGACCCGAAAAAGAAAGCACCTCTATTTTTAATAAAAGCTTTTTCTATGAAGAAAATGTCAATAAAATATATTTGCGGCTTCGAAAAACTTTCACAAGGCTTTGCGTGCGTGGCTTTTGCAACGATAAAAACACTTTTATCAACAAATGAAAAAACAAATTTTTCGCTGGAATTAACGGAAAACCGCAATGAAATACTCATTATCAATATTACGGCTGCTACATCAATATTAAAACTTTTGACACAGTTGTTGTCAAAAAAGGGGATACAATATGCAAAATCAATCAGACCAAATACAGCAAATAGTTAATACGGCATTAACAAACATCAAAAACGCCACCGAAATAAATACCATTATCGGTAAGCCGTTGGTAACAAGCGACGGCAGTACAATTTTGCCCGTTTCGCAGGTTTCTTTTGGTTTTTTGGCAGGCGGCGGAGAATACAATACACCACCCAAAGCTTTGACGAAAAATGACAATCAGTTTGCGGGCGGCTCGGGCGGCGGAGCATCGCTTACGCCGATTGGTTTTTTGGTAATAAGCAAAAATGAAATTAAAATGCTGAAAATCAATGAAGAAAGTGCGGCGGACAAACTGCTCGACCTCACAAAAGACCTTCTCGGCAAATTTACGAGTTAATTATATGAAAAAAACAGCATTGTTATTATTGACGATTGCTTGTGTGCTTTGCGTAATTTTGCCAAGCACAGTTTTTGCGTCAACCGCAAGCAGTGATTCCGTTTTTTATCAAAATATAACGGAGACTTGTTTCAATAGATATACTGAAAGTTTGACTCACAAAAATATACGCACTGACTTGCAGAACACAGCTCAAACTTCCGCACAAAGCGCAGTGGTTATGGAAATAAAAAGCGGACGGGTTTTATTCAGCAAAAATGCCGATATTCGTCTGCCTATGGCAAGCACGACAAAAATTATGACGGCACTTGTTGCGGTGGAGCTAACCGACATCAATGAAACTGTGAAAATCGACAATAAAGCCGTCGGGGTTGAAGGCTCTTCAATTTATCTCAGACAAGGAGAAACGCTCACTGTAAAGGACTTGTTATACGGACTTATGCTAAGAAGCGGTAACGATTGTGCCGTGGCACTAGCTATTCATATCGGCGGTAGCGTGGAAAAATTTGCGGAATTGATGAACGCAAAGGCCGAATTTTTGGTACTACAAAACACACATTTTGTAAATCCGCACGGATTGCACGACGATAATCATTACACAAGCGCATATGATTTGGCAATCATTTCTTGTGCGGCGATGAAAAATCCGATTTTTCGGGAAATAGTTTCCACCAAAAAAATTACCATTGGCATTGGAGATAGTGAACGGCTTCTCATAAACAAAAACAAATTACTTTACAATTACCAAAACGCTTGTGGAGTAAAAACTGGCTACACAAAAAGAGCTGGTCGCTGTTTTGTGGGGGCGGCGGAAAACGGTACTGAGCTTGTTTGCGTTGTGCTAAACTGCGGACCTATGTTTGAAGAAACAAAAAACTTGCTAACAATCTTTCAAAACGAATACGAAACTCGCTGTATAGTGCCAAAAAACAAAATTTGTTTGACTCAAACAAAAAACGGCAAAAAAGAATTTTTAATATGTCCAAAGGCTTTTTGGTATCCACTTGGAGAGAATGAAATATCAAAAATTGAAAAAGAAATCGTTTACGATGAAAACGAAAGTTGTTATATAATTAACGTTTACTTGGGCAAACAGTTGATTTTTTACCAAAAATTGTATACTATTTAAATATCTTTTATAAAAGGAAAAATTAAATGCGTATAAATAAATATCTTGCCGACTGCGGAGTCGCAAGCAGACGTGCCGCAGAACAATATGTTTTGGACGGCAGAGTAAAAATCAATGGTAAAGTGGAAACTTCTTTGTCAACAGATGTTTCTGAGACCGATACGGTAACCCTTGACAACAAAACAATCAGACCAAAAAATAAACTTTATTATATTATGCTGCACAAACCGAAAGGATTTGTGACCACGGTAAAAGACGACCTTGGAAGAAAAACCGTTATGGACTTGATAGATATTAAAGCCCGCCTTTTCCCCGTCGGCAGACTGGATTACGACACCGAAGGGCTTTTAATACTTACAAATGACGGCAATTTAACAAATTTGCTAACTCATCCCAGCCACAAAATTACCAAAACATATGTAGCAAGAGTGTCAGGAATGGTTAAAGAGCCTGAAATAAAGAAATTGGTCGGCGGCGTAATGGTGGACGGAAAAATAGCAAAAGCTGTGTCGGCTACAGTTTTGGAAGGTGACGTTCATACAACAAAAATTGAAATCATTATTGCAGAGGGCAGAAACCACCAAGTAAAAAATATGTTTGAAGCGATAGGTAAACCTGTGGAATTTTTGAAACGTACTGCGATAGGTGAAATACGGCTTGGCGGACTGACACGAGGAACTTACCGTGATTTAAACGAAAAAGAACTCGCATATTTAAAAACTTTAAAATAATATAAAACATAAATAGAAGTATCTAGGAGAATTATCTTGAAAATATTACTTGTAAACGACGATGGAATACATTCAAAAGGTTTGCGTCACCTTGCAAAAATTTTGTCTGAAAACAAACATAGTGTGTATATTGTTGCGCCCGATTCTCAGAGATCTGGTTACAGTCACTATATGACTTTTCGCAAGCCCATTTATTGCTTTGAAGAAAAAGTGGACGGAGCAATAAATGCATATTCCATTTCCGGAACACCCACCGACTGTGTAAAATTTGCTCTTGTTCAGCTTAATATAAATCCCGATTTAGTCATATCGGGTCCAAATGAGGGTGCGAACTACGGAACTGACGTAATATATTCGGGTACGGTTTCGGCATCTCAGGAAGCGTGCATATTAGGACAAAAAACAGTTGCGCTTTCATGCAAAAGCAACGATAAAGACGAATATATCTATGACGGCTTGATAAAATTTGCAATCAAAAATTTAGAAAATTTTGCAAATTATAACAAGCCTTATACTTTTTTGAGTGTAAACGCGCCTAGTTTGCCTTATGACAAAATTAAGGGAGTAAAATCCGTCAGACTTGGCATACATTCGTTTGACGACCGTTATGATATGGTTGAAAACGACAACAGACAAGGTTTTACCCTAAATGGCGATCCAATACCCGTAGACGACAATGACTGTGATATTACCGCAGTTCACGATGGCTTTATTTCTATTACTCCTATAAAAACAGACCGTACAGATTATGACGAAATTGATAAGTTAAAGGAGACTTTCAAGTGAAAATTTGCGTTGTAGGCGGAGGAGCATCTGGTATGATGGCTGCCGCAACAGCCGCAAAACACGGCGCTGAAATTGTTTTAATCGAGTCAAACGAGAAACTGGGCAAAAAAATATATATTACAGGTAAGGGAAGATGCAATTTGACAAACTTTTGCTCTCCCCAAACTTTTTTGACCAATGTCGTCACAAATCAAAAATTCCTTTACGGTGCAATAAATTTATTTCCGCCTGAAAAAACTATTGAATATTTCAACAACATCGGACTACCCACAAAGATTGAAAGAGGCAACAGAGTTTTTCCAGATTCCGATAAAGCTAGCGATGTTACCAAAGCTTTGGAAAAAGAATTGAGAAAAAACGGCTGTGAAATACTTTTGAATACAAAAGTATTTGCCGTCAATATTGAAAATAGCAAAATAATTTCATTGAATACTACGGCAGGCATAGTATTTTGTGACAAAGTTATTTTTGCGTGCGGCGGATGCTCATATGCGGCAACGGGCAGCGACGGAAATGTTTTTACTTTGATAAAATCTCTTGGACACACAATTACAAAGCTTTATCCGTCTTTGGTGGATATAAAAACGAAGGAAAATTTCTCTCTTGCAGGATTATCGCTGACAAACGTAAACATTTCCGTGATTGATAATAACGAAAGAACCGTTTTTTCAGAGTTTGGCGAAGCTCTTTTTACTCATGACGGCATTTCAGGACCTGTCGTTTTAACCGCTTCCGCTTACATAAACAAATTAAACATTAACGGTTACAAAATAGTGATTGATTTGAAACCCGCTTTATCCGAAGAGAAACTTGATGAAAGGGTTTTGCGTGATTTTTCTTCTAATTCAAACAAAGCTTTAAAAAATTCTTTAAACAAGCTATTGCCCGAGAGACTTGTTTCGGTTATAATAGACCTTACCAAAATAAATCCCGACAAAAAAGTAAACCAAATTACTGCATCCGAGCGTACGAATTTGGTGAAAACGCTAAAAAATTTCACTCTCACAATCGCAGGTTTGGGTGACATAAACAC
The DNA here is from genome assembly GCA_035399325.1 of Clostridia bacterium. Lineage (GTDB taxonomy): Bacteria > Bacillota > Clostridia > Christensenellales > CAG-314 > JAQUSX01. The sequence continues at coordinate 5,567 of DAOPIV010000030.1, forward strand.
AGCTGTGGTCACAAGCGGCGGAGTAAGCGTAAAAGAAATAAATCCAAAAACTATGCAGAGCAAGCTAATTGAGAACTTGTATTTTGCGGGTGAGATGATAGACGTTGATGCATTAACGGGCGGTTTTAATTTGCAGATAGCCTTTTCTACGGGATATGCGGCAGGATATTTCGCCGCTACGGAGTAAATAAAAAAAATGAAAACCATACGTGGAGCCACAACCATTGAAAATAACGATGAGAAAGAGATTGAAATAGCCGTAAAAGAGCTATTAACGGAAATTTTATCAAAAAACAAAATTGAAATTTCCAAAATTCAATTTGTAATTTTTACTTGCACATCGGATATTTCAGCGGCTTATCCTGCAAAATTTGCTCGTGACATAGGTTTTTCGGCTGTGCCTATGCTTTGTACACAAGAAATGCGTGTTATCGGCTCTTTGCCAATGTGTATTAGAGTTTTGATTACTGTTGATGCCGAATTTACGCCAAAACATATTTATTTACGCCAAGCAATAAATTTAAGGAAGGATTTAATTTGATTACCATAGCTATTGACGGTCCCAGCGGGGCGGGAAAAAGCACGATTGCCAAGCTATTGGCAAAAAAGCTTGATATAATGTATCTCGATACAGGGGCAATGTATCGTTGTCTTGGATTGAAAGCTCTAAATTGCGGCGTTGACGTACGTGACGAAACCGCAGTAAAAACTATGCTGGATGACACTTCTGTCGATGTTAGATACATAGACGGAGCTCAAAAGGTATATTTGGATGGTAGTGATGTTACAACCCAAATAAGAGAACACGCCGTGTCAAAAATGGCAAGCGATATTTCCGCAGTGCCTTGCGTACGGATAAAAATGGCGCAGTCTCAGCGTGAAATCGCCAGCAAACGAGATTGTGTTTTGGACGGAAGAGATATTGGAAGCTACGTTTTGCCAAATGCTAAATTCAAATTTTTTCTTACCGCATCGGCAGAAGTGCGGGCTTGCCGCAGAGTGAAAGAACTGGCGCAAAAAGGACAAGATTTGCCGTATGAGCAGGTTTTAAATGACATAATGGCACGTGATTACAATGACTCGCATAGGGCAATTGCTCCATTAGTGCAAGTACCCGATGCTGTTTTTATTGACAGCAGCTTTCTTACAGTGGACGAAGTAATCGACAAATTTCTAAATGTTATAGGAGATAAAAATCGTGGGTAAAGCTTTGTATGGATTTGTAAAAATAATAAAACCTCTTATTAGACCTTTTTATCCCGTAACTGTTTTTGGACCAAGAAAATTTGAGGACAAAAAAACCATTTTTGTTATGAACCACAACAGCGGTTGGGATCCTATCGTATGGTCAGCTTACTGCAAAAACAGAATCCATTTTATGTACAAAGCGGAATTTAGAAAAAGCAAATTTTTACGCAGTGTTTTTGACGCATTGGAATTTGTTCCCGTTTCACGTGGTGACGTTGACCTTGCGGCTATCAAAAAAAGTTTGGAAATACTAAACGGCAATCAAATTTTGGGCATTTTCCCCGAAGGCACTCGCAGTCCCGACGTTGAAAATTTTAAACCGTTCCACACAGGTACAGCGTTACTTGCATTAAAAACTAAGGCACCAATCAGACTTTTTTACATCTGGGACAAACTCAAAGCTTTTCATCGCAACTACATAGTTGTGGGTGAAGAATATACGCTTGAAAAATATTACGACCGCAAAATAACGAAAGATTTATTGGAAGAAGTTTCCCGTGATTTATGTGATAAACTCGTTGAGTTAAAAACAAGCGCAGATAAATATATTGCTTTAAAAGGCAAAAAACGCCGCAAACTGACCAAAAAAGAACAAATAAAATTAGATAATTTCAGAAAAACATTGGCGGAAAACAATAATAACGGAGACAGCAAAAATTGAAAATTTACACAAGCAAATTTAACGGTTTTTGTAAAGGCGTGGAAAACGCCGTCAAGCTCGCTTTGAACACAAAAGGCGAGCGTGTTTTTTCTTACGGACTCATCATTCACAACAGGAGGGTAACGGCGGAGCTGAAACAAAAAGGCATAAAACCAATAGATGACCTCAGCGTTTTAGACAAAGGCGACACGCTTATTATACGCGCGCACGGCGCAGGAAAAGACGTCTTCGATTTTTGTGAACAAAACGACATAAAAATAGTTGACGCTACTTGCGTTTTTGTAAAAAGGATAAGGGAGCGTGCAAAAGAATATTACGAAAAAGGTTACAAAATCGTTTTGTTCGGAGATAAAAATCACCCTGAAATAAAGGGTATAAACGGCTGGTGCGACAACTCCGCAATTATACTCGACGACAAAACAAAATGCGATTTAAGGGCTTTTGACAAGGTTTTAGTAATGTTTCAGACCACCTTTAATCATACTTTAGTCAAAAAATCGTTGTCAAATCTTTTGACAGATAGGGCAAAAACACTTGTCGTTTTTAACACAATTTGTTATACTACCATAGGCAGACAAAATTTTGCGGAAAATATTCCCAAAAAATGCGATTTTACTGTGGTCGTGGGCGACAAACTCAGCAGCAACGGAAACAAGCTGTTTGACATTGCCAAAAGCGGCTGCAAGAATACCGTTTTTATTGAAGAAGCCTGTGAAATTCCAAATCTGTCAAATTTTGAAAAAATATGTTTAATCGCAGGAGCTTCAACTCCTTTGGAGTTGATGGAGGAGGTTTTGTCGAAAATGTTTGCAGAAGCAAAAGACAACGCACAAGTTGTAGAAGTCAATGAGGAATTTGCTCAGGCAGTGGAGAAAATACCCGCTAAGAGAATTTTCCGCAAGGGTCAAAAGATCAAAGGCACAGTTATTCAGAAGCACGATGACGGTGTTTCGGTAACAATTCCAAATTCTAAGGGCGACGGTTTCGTTCCCAACGAAGAACTTACTCTTGAAGGTGATTTTCAAGAAGTAAAAAATAACCTTAAAATCGGTGATACTATCGAATGTATAGTAATCGGCACTGACAAAAGAGTTACATTATCAAAAAAGGAAATAGATTTGCTATATAAAGACGACGCTTTGGTAGACGGTATCAAAGACGGCAACGTTTTTGAATTGGCGATGATAAAGGCGGTAAAGGGCGGTTTGCTCTCCAAGCTTGGAAGCTACACCGTTTTTGTTCCCGCTTCGCAAATCCGCGCCGGTTTCGTCAGAAATTTGGAACAATACGTTGGAAAAACGCTGCGTTTGGTAGCTTTGCCCGACGGAGTAGACGACAATAAGAAAAAAATCGTCGCTAGCCAAAAAGAAATTTTACTTAAAGAAAAACAAGAAAAAGAAGACAATTTCTGGACCAATATCGAAGAAAACGAAATTGTTGAAGGCAAAGTTTTGCGTTTCGCTCCTTTTGGCGCATTCGTAAACGTACGCGGTTTCGATTGTTTGGCTCACTTGAGCGATTTATCATGGAATCCCATCAAAAATCCCGCTGAAGTACTCGAACTTAACAAAACTTACGAATTCGTAGTATTAAAACTTGACCGTGAAGCAAACAGAGTTTCAATCGGTTTCAAACAACTTCAACCGCATCCTTGGGCTGTTGCCGCTGAAAAATTCCCCGTTGGCACAGTAGTTAAGGGCAAAGTCGCTCGTATACTTCCTTTCGGCGCGTTTATCGAACTCGACGACGGTATCGACGGACTTTTGCACATTTCTAACGTTTCTTGGGAATGGCTTGGAGATATTAACGAAGCGCTTAAAATCGGCGATATGATAGACGTTGAAATAACGGAATTTGACGCTGAAAACAAACGCGTTACGCTGTCACGCAAGTCCACAATGGAAAAACCCGCTGATTATCAGCAAAAGAAACGCGGAGCTAAAAAACAAGACGAAGAAAACGCCGCTGAAACCGTAGAAACAACGGAAGAAAAGCCCGAATAACTTTTATAATAAATTTAATTTATTTTCATACGGTTTACTTTTGCGTAAATGTGTGATAATATAAATGCCTAGTCCGTTTACGAAGTTTCACGACTCTCCGACGTGATACATCGTTTTCGGCGTAACAAAATAATGGAGGAAAAAATAATGACAGAAATCATTAACAAACAGCAAATCATAGCCGAATATGCCGTCAAAGAAGGCGACACAGGCTCGCCCGAAGTGCAGGTGGCTTTGCTCACCGCGCGTATCAATCACCTTACCGAACACTTGAAAACACACAAAAAAGACAACCACAGCAGACGCGGTTTGTTTCAAATGGTCGGACAAAGAAAAGGCTTACTGGATTATCTGAAATCCAAAGACATCGAAAGATACAGAGCTTTGATTGCAAAACTCGGTTTGAGAAAATAATCAATAAAAATTAAAAGGGGCGACATGGGTCTGCCCTTTTTTTGGTAGAGAATGGAGGTAACAAAATTGACTAAATTTGTAAACAAAAAAGAACACATCGGCAACAGAGAATATCACGTATTCCAAACGGAAATCGGCGGAAAGACAGTTTCCGTTGAAGTCGGCAAATACGCGGAACAAGCTGACGGCTCATGCTTAGTACGCTGCGGCGAAACAGCAGTACTAGTTAACGCTACCCTTGCTCCGTCACCCCGCGACGGTATCGACTATTTCCCTTTGGGAGTAGACTTTGAAGAAAAAATGTACTCGGTCGGAAAAATTCCCGGCGGTTTTAAAAAACGCGAAGGCAGACCGACAGACAAAGCTATATTGACATCACGTCTTATTGACAGACCGCTTCGTCCGCTTTTCCCGAAAGGATTTTTGAACGATGTTTCAGTCGTAGCTACGGCTATGTCGGTCGAACCCGATATTCAACCCGAAGTTTACGGTATGATGGGCAGCAGTATCGCTTTGGCGATATCAGACATTCCGTTTGCAGGTCCTACAGGCTCGGTTGTCGTAGCTTATGTTGACGGAAAATATATCATTAACCCCAATAACGAACAAAAAGCAAAAAGCAAATTAAATCTTAACTTGAGCGGCACCAAAGACGCCGTTATGATGGTGGAAGCGGGCTCACAAGAAATCAGCGAAAAAGAAATGCTTGAAGCTATTATGTTCGGTCACGAAGAAATCAAAAAGCAATGTGAATTTATCGAATTTATCGCAAAAGAAGTAGGAAAAGAAAAAATCGTTCCTAATCTGCACGAAATTCCCGAAGATTACTACAATGCTATTCATGATTACGCTGACCAAATGCTTACCGAAGCTTTGTCTACGTTTGACAGATTACAACGTCAAACCAACCAGGACAATGTTGAAAAAACGGTTAAAAATTATTTTGAGCTAAATAATCCCGACGTTTTGCCTTATGTTTCCGAGACTCTTTACAAAATGACGAAAAAGAAAATCAGAGACAGAATTTTGAACGAAGGCGTTCGTCCCGACGGCAGAAAAACTACCGAAATCCGTCCTATCTGGTGTGAAACGGGCGTTTTGCCCCGAGTTCACGGCAGCGCGGTATTTACCCGCGGTATGACTCAAGTTTTGACGACATGCACATTAGGCACTATATCGGAAGCGCAAAAGCTCGAACAGCTTGACGACGACGAGACTTTCAAAAGATATATGCATCACTACAACTTCCCGCCGTATTCCACAGGCGAAGCAAAACCGCTCAGAAGTCCGGGCAGAAGAGAAATCGGACACGGAGCTTTGGCGGAAAGAGCGCTTGAACCCGTACTGCCTTCCGAAGCGGAATTTCCTTACGCAATCCGCACGGTATCGGAAGTATTGAGCAGTAACGGCAGCACCTCGCAAGCAAGCGTATGCGGCAGCACGTTGTCACTTATGGACGCTGGTGTGCCTATCTCCGCTCCTGTCGCTGGTATAGCTATGGGACTCATGAAATCCGAAGACGGCGAAAAAGTAGTCGTATTGAGCGATATTCAAGGCATTGAAGACTTTTTCGGCGACATGGACTTTAAAGTAGCCGGTACGAAAAACGGTATCACGGCTATTCAAATGGATATCAAAATAAAAGGTATCGACAGAACAATACTCGAAACCGCTTTGGAACAAGCGAGAGTAGGTCGTTTGCACATTCTTGGCAAAATGCTTGAAGTTTTACCCGAACCCAGAAAAGATTTGTCAAAATACGCTCCTAAGATTATTTCTTTCAGTATCGACGTTGAAAAAATCCGCGAAGTTATCGGCAGCG
>DAOPIV010000031.1:0-5673 GCA_035399325.1 Clostridia bacterium
AGTAAAACACATGAAGCCAGTAAATGTTCACATTAATCAAAGTGAAGTTAGTGATTTACAAAGTTGACAAGGTAAAAAAATATTCAAATTAACTGCAACTAAAAGAGAGATTGTTTTTTTCAATCTCTCTTTTTACATCTCTTTTATATATATTATAAAAATCTTTTTTCTTATCTATGAAAGATTTCGAGTTTATTCGCAACAGATGTTTTTTATCGCTTTCATATAAACTTTTGTAATTTCCATAAATTCTTCAATATCTACGCACTCGTTGGCTTGATGAATAGCCGCAGCCATACCTGGAAATTCCGGTCCGAAAGCCACACAGTTGCGACAGCTGCGAGAATACGTTCCGCCTCCGATAGAAATAGCGTAAGATTCTTTGCCTGTCGCCTGATGATAAGCCTTTAACAATTCTTGGACCAAATAGCTGTCTTCGGGCATAAACAGCGGTTCGCTTTCTGCGGTTACTGTCATTTTTACTTCGCTGCTGTTACTCGTAAATAAATCGATAACTTGCTTGCAAGTATATGTTACGGGATGTCTGACGTCTACCGTCAAATTAAGCTCGCCGTTTATAAATCTGGCTACGCCCACGTTGCAAGTTATTTCACCGCTTGGCTCGTCAATGATGTTCACTCCCCAAGCCTTGCCCGTATAGTCGCACATTTTTTCAGCAGCAAATTTTAGACCCTTGTTGCTAGGAAAAGCTTTATATAGAGCTTTTATCATTTTCCAAATAGCATTGTCGCCGTCTTTTGGCAATGAGCCGTGAGCGGAAACGCCTTTTGTGGTAAGCAGCCAATGATCTCCGACATCGGTTTTTGTGACAATTGGATCAATCTCGCCCTTAAATGCTTTTGACAGTTTTGCAGTACATTCGTCTGGAACAATATTTTTTCTTAGTCCCGCATTGAAATCTGTGATTTCTTCGGGCAATTTTCCGATATTGAAAACAAGCCCTAACATACCTTTTTCACGATTTATGACGGGGAAATTTGCATCAGGAGAAAACGAAAGGGTTGGGAATGGCATTTTTTGAAAATAGTGTTTCATACACAAACTTCCAGTTTCTTCGTTGCAACCAAAAATCAAACGAACTTTTCTTTTGAATTTATAACCCGATTCCGCCAATGCTTTTACGGCATACATACATGCAACCATAGGTCCTTTGTCGTCCAATACACCTCTTCCGTAAATTTTGCCGTCTATGATTTCTCCGCTGAATGGCGGCACAATCCAAGTTTTTTCCACAGCGGGAACAACGTCCAAGTGACCGAGTATACCAAGTATTTCTTCGCCGTCGCCGTAGTCTGCGTGACCTGCGTAGTTGTCGCAGTTAACTGTTGTCATACCCAGTTTTTCACATTCTTTTAATGCGTAAATAAGACATTCTTTATTGCCTGTTCCAAAAGGCGCATCACCCACGGGAGCGGTCTCAACGGTATCAAAATGTATGAAGTTCCTTACGGTTTCAATCATTTGCGGTTTCAGTTCGTTCAGTTTAATAAATTCTTTCATCTTATCTCCTTCCTGTACTTGTTTTTGTGCCAAATAGATACCTTTTTTTATATGTTTATGTTATCATAAAATAGTTATTCGGCGGTTAATCAAAATTACGCCTTATACATTATATCAAATAAAAAAGTTTTTTCAACAGCTTTATGGAAAAATAAGGGGTAAAATGTCGGGAATTCACAGCGGTCACAGAGACAGACTTAGACAAAGATTTGTAAAAGAAGGTTTGGACGGATTCGCTCAGCACGAAGTGCTGGAACTACTGCTATATAATGTCATTCCTTTTAAAGACACAAACGCTTTAGCTCACGAACTTATAAATAAATACGGCTCTCTTTCGGGCGTTTTGGAAGCGCCTTATGATGAATTACGCCGATTTGACGGACTCAGCGACGTGTCGGCGGCTAATTTGGCGTTATTGTATCCGCTTTTTAACTATTACCGCAAAGAACGTATTACGGGACAAAAACTGCTGACCGTAAAAGCCATTCATGCTTATGCCGTTTATTTACTTGAAGACGCCGTATACGAATATCTTTATGTTATTGGGCTTGACGCAAAAGGGAAAGTTATTGGAAGACGGGGTTTTTGCGACAACAGCACAACAAGCGTTTACGTAAGTCCACGACAAATTGTTGAGACCGCTTTTTCTATGAACAGCAATAATATTGTACTCGTACATTCTCATCCAAAAGGCTTTGTAAATCCTTCACCGCAAGACTATGAATTTACAAAAACCGTATACTCGGCTTTGAGAACATTGAATATTTCTCTATTAGAACATATCATTGTCTCAGGAACAAATTATTTCAGTTTTTACGAACAAAACTATCTGTCAAAACTTTATTCGGAATATAACGCAACATATCATATAGTTTCAGCAAAACAGGAGGAACTTAAAATCACCGATGAATAAACAAATAAGAACAAGATTTGCGCCAAGCCCTACGGGTTATTTACATGTTGGCGGACTTAGGAGCGCATTATACGGATATTTGTATGCAAAGAAAACGGGCGGGAAATTTATTTTGCGTATTGAAGACACCGATCAAGGCAGACTTGTTGAGGGCGCAACGGAAAGAATACTTGCCGCCATGAAAGAAACAGGCTTAATTTATGACGAAGGTCCCGATGTTGGCGGAGAATATGGTCCGTATATACAAAGCCAGCGTAAAAACGAATATATGAAATACGCTTTGAAGTTGGTAGAAAAAGGAGCGGCATATTACTGTTTTTGTGATAAAGAGCGCTTGGAAAGCTTGCCCGACGTTAACGGCGCAAGAAGATATGACAAACACTGCCTTAATTTAACAAAGGAAGAAATAAAACAAAAAATCGAAAACGGCGAACAATATGTCATCAGGCAAAATATGCCTGCCGAAGGTTCGACAACATATCACGACTGTGTTTACGGCGATATAACTGTCGCTAACAGCGAGCTTGAAGATCAGATTTTGATAAAGTCCGACGGTATGCCGACATATAACTTTGCAAACGTTATTGACGACCACCTTATGGCAATAAATTGCGTTATGCGTGGAAACGAATATCTTTCCTCCACTCCTAAATACAATTTGCTTTATGACGCTTTTGGATGGGAAAAACCTATGTATATTCATATGCCCGTTATTATGCGTGACGCACAGCACAAACTTTCAAAACGAAACGGCGACGCTGCGTATTCGGACTTTATTGAAAAAGGGTATCTTAGGGAAGCGGTTTTAAATTATATTGCTCTATTGGGCTGGTCGCCGAAAAACAATCAGGAAAAAATGTCGTTAACAGAAATGGAAAATCTTTTTTCTGTTGAAGGCATAAATAAATCCCCTGCCATATTTGACCCAATGAAAATGAACTGGCTTAACGGACTGTATATAAAAGAAATGGATTTTTACGCATTTATGAATTATGCAATTCCGTTTATACAAAAAACTAAGGTTGCGGGAAAATATGACATTGTTAAACTTTGCAAGCTTTTGCAAGGCAGAATAGAATATTTTGGCGAAATCGGTGAAAAGGTAGACTTTTTAGAAGAATTCGGTGAATATGACACGCAACTATTTATAAACCAAAAACAAAAAAGTGATATTGCGGTAGCCGCAACCGTTTTGCCGTATATATTGGAAACTTTGAAAAAAGTGGATGTTTGGGAAAATTCCGTTCTTTATGAAACTTTAAAAAATTTAGCTATTTCTCTTGAATATAAAAACAGCCAAATTTTGTGGCCTGCAAGGGTTGCTATTAGCGGACGTGACAGCACTCCCGGTGGAGCGACAGAACTTGCCGAGCTTATTGGTAAAGATGAGACTTTAAGAAGAATTCAATTTTCTATTGACTTACTAAATAAATAATTTATTTTATTGGTTAATTTTTTCTTTTAAATTAGTCTTTTTAAAAAACAACAAATAAAAAACCGAGTGTTAAGCTCGGTTTTTGTTTTTTTTAGATTATTTTATCCAACCATTCTCACTGGTAAAATTAAATAGGTAATTTCATCGCTTTCACACGGCTGAACAATACTTGGTGAAACGGAATTTGTAAGGCTGATTTTAATAAATTCGTTATTCATTGCTTTTAGACAATCCGAAAAATATCTTGCGTTAAAAGCGACTGTTAAATCTTTTCCCTGTAAACTAATAGTGATATTTTCTTTGATATTGCCTATTTCACTGTTTGATGTCAATGTTAATAAGCCTTCTTTTATATCAAATTTTACAAGATTGTTTTTGTCGCCACGTGAAAGTATGCTTGCTCTGTCAAGTGCGTTTTCAAACTGTGATTTGTTTATTTTTATTACAGTTGAAAATTCCGTGGGAATGATTTGTCTGTAATTTATAAATTCGCTGTTGAGTAGTTTTGTAGAAAGGTTTGTATGTCCCATATCTACATACATATATTTTTCGTTTATGTATACAGTCGCAACATTATCGTCGTTTTCTAACAATTTTGATAATTCCGTTAACGATCTTGCAGGTACAACGGCTTTTAATTTTTGTGCGCTTGTTTCGAGCGGTTTTTTGCACATTGCCAATCTGTAACCGTCTAAAGCAACAGAAGTAAGAGTATATTCTTCTATTTCAAATAATGCTCCTTTTAACGCAGGTCTGCTGTCATCTGTTGATACGGAAAAAATAACTTTTTCTATAGCTTGTCTCAAATATTCTTCAGTAACAAGCACTTTTTCGGCGTCGTCTATTTTTTCATGTTTTGGATACTCGTTTTGGTCAAGACACTGTATAATACCTTCGCTGTCGGTGTATTTTATCACGAGTTGCTTATTATCGTTTAATGAAAGTTCTATTTGCTCATTGGTAAGTTTTCTAACATATTCTGTAAAAAATCTACCTGGAACCAACAGCTCTCCTTCTCTCAAAACATCAGCTTGAATAATGTTTTGTATAGTAAGGTCGCCGTCTGTTGCGGAAATAATTAAATTTTCTTCTTTTGCTGAAATTTTTATTCCTTCAAGAGCGGGAGAAACCGTTCTTGTCGGCAACGCTTTAGAAACTTTTAATACAGCTTCTGATAAATCTATTCCTTGACAAATAACTTTCATAAGCTAACCCCCGAATCATTATTATTTTTATTCTATTAGTGGTAATGGTGGTGGTGTCGGTGGAAATGTTGAAAACCTTTCTTTACCGCCCTGTTTTTGCATGGTTATATTATATATTGTTTAATAAAAAAAATCAAGTACAAGATATAGTAATATTTGCAGGAATTGCCTTGTGGAAAAAATGTTTATAAAGATAAAAGTTATCAAAGTTTTTCCACATATGTGAAAAAAAGAAAAAGGCAAGCGCAACAAAAATTTGGCGGGCGCGCTTGTTTTTAAAACAATAGTATGCTAAACTTTATATGTTTTGGAGGAATGAAAATAATGTCTAATGTTAAACAGGTTTGGAATAGCGTTTTGAAAGAGTTGGAATCTTTGGTTTCGGCTTTAACGTTTGATTTATGGATAAAAACATTGCAGCCTGTTTGCATTTATAGAGATAGACTTGTTTTGTCGACAGAAACGGAGGCGCACCACAATATTTGTGAAAAAAGATTTCATGACACAATAAGAAAAGCGGCGCAAAAAGTTTTCCCCATTATCATAGATGTCGAAATTATAACCTCCGATATGATTTCTGCGTTTGAACAATACAAAGA
>DAOPIV010000031.1:5773-11564 GCA_035399325.1 Clostridia bacterium
ATCGGAAACTACATAAAAGAACAAAATCCAAAAATTAAAGCGATATACGTACCCACCGAAAAATTTATAAACGAATTATTAAATATTTTCCGCAACTCATCCGATGCGGACGCACGGGTGGTTTTTAGAAAAAAATATCGTACTGTCGATATTCTGATGCTGGATGATATCCAATCAATAACAAATCGTGCAAGTACGCAGGAAGAAATATTTTATACATTCAACGATCTTTATCTTGCGGGAAAACAAATAATCATTTCCAGCGACCGTCCGCCCAAAGAAATCGTGCCGTTAGAAGAAAGATTACGCACACGATTTTGCAGCGGCGTAATAGCGGATATTTCCCAACCCGACCTTGATATGCGTATAGCGATTTTGCAAAAAATGTGTCTTTTTGAAAGAGCGGACATAAAAAAAGAAATTTTGCGGCTTATTGCGGAAAAAATTACAAGCAACATTCGTGAACTGAAAGGACTTTTAACACGTGTAATTTCGTACGCAAGTTTGACAGGAGCTGACGTCAACGATATAGATGTTGTGAACGGCGCTTTGAAAGACTATGCTGAAGACGCAAAAGAAGTGGTCACCATTCAAAAAATAGCCGATATAGTTTGCAGATATTACAATTTGGAGCTAAAAGACCTTGTCGGCAAAAAGAAAAACAAAGAAATAGTTGTGCCTAGACAAATTTGTATTTATTTAATAACGGAATTTTTGTCCACCCCGCTTATCGCAATAGGCGAATTTTTCGGCGGAAGGGATCACACCACCGTAATGCATGCTCGAGACAAAATCAGCGCAACAGCCAGAGAAAACAAAATAATAGCGTCGCAGGTTAAGGATTTGAAAGACGCAATCATGAATAGATAAGCAAAAAGAAAAACCCGTATTTTTACGGGTTTTATTTGTTTTTATGAAAATTTTTAGCTAAATATTTCAAAATTTTATTGAACTTCGTCTAAAACATATGGCTTTAAAATTTTCGCCATAACTCGGTATCCGCTCATGGATAGATGCAATCCTTCCACCGTGTATTCTTTTTTTAGATTACCACGGGAGTCAATAAGACAATCCCACACATCAATAAAAGTGTAGCCGTGTTTTTCACAATAATTTTTTTCAAGCATACTGAGCGCAAGTAATTTTGTGTTTGTGCGGAAAAGGCAAAAGAATGATGTAAAAAACTTTGCGCGCCTGTTTATTGGAGCTTGCGATATTAAATGAATTTTGACAGTCGGATTATCTTTTTTGATAAGCTCTATTATTTCGTGAATATTTTGCATTATCTTTTCAAGAGGAACACGCACTCCTAAGTCGTTTGTTCCTATCAAAAGGAAAAGTTTTGACGGAGCAATATCCGTCACATTGTTTATACGTTTAATGAGATCGGTGGTTTTGTCATTTGCTATTCCACGGTTATATATATGCAAGCCTGAAAAAAATTCTTGCACAGGAAAAAAGTCTGTCAAACTGTCGCCAAAAAAAACTATTTGACCTTTTTCGGAAAAGCGGTTGAGAATATTTAGATTGTGGGCTCTGTTTTCTTGCAATGCATGCAAAATAATCATGCCGAGCGAAAAAATCAGCAATATGCTGCCCAATACGGAAATCATTACAATATTTAGAGCGTTCATGGAAAAATTATACAATTTTATTATGTAAAAGTCAATCGAAAGGTAAAAAACGGAATCTAAGGCGGAACATAATAAAAAAGATAATAGTATAGACTTCAATAAAATTTGGTGTTATACTAAAGCGTGAGATTTTAAGGAAGGTTTATGAAAAACACAAACGCTGCTTACGTAACCAAATTGATATTGATTCTTGTTTGCTTGATATTGCTGCAAGCAGGCACAGGATATTTTTTATATGCTAATTCCGCCTCTATTCTTCACGGAGAATACAGACAAATAACCGAAACTGCGATAGATTCGGCTGCGGAAATATTAGGCGGAAGATTTAAAGAAAATCTAAATGATTTTTCAAGATTAGACGACACAGATTTTATTAGTTCAAAATATTTTATCACGGGAGTTTATACAGATGGCGTCCTAATAGTGGACGGCAAAGGCTATATTCCGTCAGTAACTGCAAGGCAAAATTTTACGTCGGCAAGAATATGTTTTCATAATGCCGACGAAATCATAGGTAACGGCCAGACCGAGCTTTGCGTCGTATATACACAGCAAAACGAAGACGGTTCAATAACGGTACTGGTACAAACTAAAGAAAGTTTTTTGGCAGATTTTTCAGCCGACAATTTTGACGGATTTGCCATAACGGATTCCAAAGGCAAAGTTTTAATAAGTTTGTCTATCACGCAGTCACGGCTTACTGATTTTTGCGTGGGTGAAATCAGTTCTGTTTTCAGTTCCGAAACAGACAGCGTGGACATAAAAATAAACGGTGAAAGTCATATACTGTCAGCAAGCCCAATCATGGTGAGCAACGGCGGTCAAATAATCGAAACGGATTTATATGCTACCGGATATTTGAGTGATGCCGCCGTTACCGAGATAGTTCGTCAAAGCAACACAAAAGCTTCAATATTACTCACAGCATCAACCCTTGGCATAGGCGGACTGCTTGCGCTTGCGGGCGTTGCTATGAGAAGACAGTATGATTTTTTACGCACATATAAAATTAAGTCAAAAGATAAATATGTTTTGTATATTGACCAAATGGGTCGAATAGTGGAAAGCAACAACGAGTTTTCAAAAAATTTTGCGAGTTGTAATATTTTTGACAATCTTGTTTATTTTGAAGAAGGAAAACCTGTCCGAGATGGAGACAGCATAATCGTATATGTTTTCAATAACGAAAACGAAAAAAGATTGCTAAACTTTTTTGTAGCCAAAGTTCCGCTGGGGTTTAAACTCGTGGGTGTTGACGCAACAGAAATACTAAAAAACAGCAACGCCAATATTTTTTCACGAAATACCCTTACGGTAAAAGATTTGCGAGGTCAACATAAAAGAGCTGTGGCAGTTCAACCCAAACTTCTTTTGGGAGTAATAGACATAACAAATTTGAAAAATCTTGACACCATGTTTGGCAGAGCTTTTTCAGAAAAAGTTTACGATGTTGTGGGAAAGAGAGTTCGAAAACGATTTGGAAAGGTTTATGAAACCCCGGGCGGCAAAATGGAAGTTTTGGTGGAAGACACAAAAGAAATTGAGTATACGTTAAAAGACATAATCACAATAATGGACAGCTTCAACCAAGCGGTATTGATTGACGAAAATTTGGTTAACGTTAACTGCAAAGCGGGGTTTGCGGTATGCGATGCTGTCATGCAAGATAAATCGTACGAGTATCTCGACAACTGCGCAAATGCGGCACTTAAACGCTCATCAAAAGAAGAAAGGGTAAATTTTTACGTTTATCACGAGTCGCAAAAGAAACTGTATTCAAAAATAATGGACAAAAACTGGGATATAAAAGCAATGCTCCAATCCAACAGTTTTGAAATGGAGTTTCAACCGCAGTTTTATATGAAGTCCGACAAGCCGTATGGTTATGAAGCGTTGTTCCGTGTCAAAAAAGCATTGAGTTTGGAAGTCGATATTTTTGAGCTTATTACATACGCCGAGCGAACAGGTAATATGATTTTACTGGGAGAGTTTATTTTTAACGAAGGAATGAAATTTGCCCAAAGCATAAAAGGCAAAGGGGCGCATGTTTCACTTAACGTTTCGCCCGTACAGCTTATGCAAGCGGGTTTTGTAGACTCTTTTTTGAAAATTTATTCTCAATATAAACTAGAACCAAACTCTATCAGCATAGAAATTACGGAATCGTTTTTGATGACAAATTTCGATGAAGTATTAAAAAAATTGCAGCTATTGGAGCAAAGCGGAATAAATATTCACTTGGACGATTTTGGCGTTTCGTATTCGTCTTTGCTTTATTTAAAAAAATTGCCTATTTCCGCAATAAAAATAGACAAAGAATTTATTGCCGACATTGAAAACAACGCTTACAGCAGAGCAATCACAAAAACAATAATCAATATTACAAAACAGCTGGGGCAGCTTTGTATATCCGAAGGTGTGGAAACAGAGGAACAAAAACAGATTTTGCAAGAAATGGGCTGCGATGTAATCCAAGGATTTTTGATGGGTAAAGCTATGCCTGCCGATGAAGCAAGGAGACTTTTGGAATGAAAAATTTACAAATGATATTTTTTAAAACATTTGCGATAGATAGTAATACCGCTTTATTGTTTATGGGTATTTTTATCGTTGTTGCGCTTGTTATGATTGTGTTTATGATACGTGGAGTAAAAAGAGACAGAAAAAAAATCATGCAGTCATTAGCGACAAAAGACACTATGTCGCCGCAAATTTTTGAACAGCTAATTGCTCGTGCTTATGAAAAGTCGGGCAAAAAAACGAAATTTACTTTGTATTTTTTGCGGCTTGTTGACGTGCCCGACATTATTTCCGCTTTTGGCAAAGACGTGTATGACGACGCTGTCGACAAGCTGATTACAAGACTGGAAAACACTTTTCCTTGGAGCGTAAAAACCTGTAAGTACACCCAAGACACAATAGCTATTTTTACTGGCGAACCGATGACCGTCAAAGAAATCAAAGACCATGCGGAATATATGGCTTTTGAAGCGAAAAAAGTTCACGTTATGGCGGCAAACTTGCGATTTGCAATGAATTTCAATATCGGCGTCAATGAGAAAAATGAGTTTAGCAAAACACCGGAAGAATTTTGGCAAAACGTGACCATTGCTTTGGAGTCTGCAACAAAAGTAGGGGCAAATACATATGCGGTTTATTCGGCAGAACTTACAAACAGAGAAACCGAAGAATACAAATTTTATCAAGAAATAAAAAGAGCCATTGAAGAAAAAGAATTTGAGCTTTATTATCAGCCGATTGTGGATATCAAAACCCGTGAACCAGTGGCATACGAAAGTTTGTTAAGATGGAACCACAAAACATTAGGACTTTTGTCGCCGTCAAAATATCTAAATATTATCGAGCAATCGGGCGACATTATCTGGGTTGGAATATGGGCTTACGAGGAGCTTGTAAAACAATACGTTGCAATGCGTGAAAAAAATCCGACAAAAAAAATAATATTGGCAATGAATTTGTCTTACAAGCAGTTGATGAGTGACACTTTGATAAATGATTTCCGCAGAATTGCAAAAAAATACCACGTAACCACGGATTCTTTTTGCTTTGAAATAAATGAGATTGTCAACATTGAAAAAAGCGACGCCTTTAAAAATACTGTTATGAAATATAGACAAGCGGGTTTTTTGATTGCTGTGGATAGTTACGGGCTTGAATCAAATTCGATTGCGTTGCTCGAAAAAATCGACATTGACGTCATCAAACTTGACCAAGATTTTCTTACCCGTGCCGAAAACAACTTTTTGCTTGGCAATCTTGTGACAATGCTTTATAAATATGCGGAAAAGAAAAACGCAATGCTTGTTGAAGAGCGAATAGAAAACGAAGAACAAGCAAAGCTTGCGGAAAAATTTGGGATACCGTACGGGCAAGGTTTTTATTACGGTGAACCAATGGAGGCGTCTAAAATATAAAATATCTTTGCAAAAAAATCTAAATTTTTTGTAAAGACATTTGTAAAACAGTTAATAAACAAACATAATTCTAGCCAAAACTAGATTAAAAATTAAATTTGCATTGGGTACAAAAATAGACAAAAAATGACAATTTTTTTCGAAAGTAGCTATTTTTTACCGACAAAACAAAGAGTTTTTTCGAAAAACTCATTGACACGGGTTGTTTACAATGCTAGTATT
>DAOPIV010000032.1:0-11195 GCA_035399325.1 Clostridia bacterium
CTACTGAACCTATGCCGTAAGGTTTATCCGATTTATCACCACCTTTATTTTTTTACATTTTACTTTTTTTAGAGGAGAATATGTCTAAGAAAGACTCAGACCTGCCGGGGAATACCCCCGAAAAAACCAACGGTAAAAACGAAAAAAACGATAAAAACAAAAAGACCGACAAATCACGTCAGGACGGAAGCTGGATTGTTATTGTACTGCTTTTGACGCTTGGTTTGTCATTTTTAATAAGCTTTATAACGGAGCTTATTTATATGGCAATAGACGTTTCGCTTTGGCGTATTTTTACTGCCGCCACATTAGTGCTTATCATAATTTTTATTAGTATAATCTCCGATATGATGGGTGTTGCGGCGACGGCTGCCGACGAAGAACCGTTTTTGGCTATGGCTTCACGCAAAATAAAGGGAGCAAAGAAAGCCGTAATGTTGTGCAGAAACGCAGATAAAGTTTCGTCTATACTAAACGACATCATAGGAGACGTTTGCGGTATCATTTCGGGTGCGTCTGGTGCGGCTATTGCTGCCGTAGTAGTCTCAAAATATACCGAAATAAGTGCAATAGGCACTGTATTAATCAGCGTTGCTGTTTCTGCTTTGATTGCAACGATTACAATAACGGGTAAAGCCGTAGCAAAACGCAACGCAACAAAAAACGCCAACGAAATAACATTAAGTTTGGCAAAATTTTTGTCCATACTAGATAAGGACAAATAATTTTTCTTTGGCAATAGGGACAAAATGCTTGAAAAAATAAATAGTATATCGGACTTAAAAAAACTTTCCGTAAAACAGTTGCCCGAGCTTTGTGCAGAGATACGCACTATGCTTGTGGATGTTGTAACGGAAAACGGCGGTCATCTTGCTAGCAACTTGGGTGTAGTGGAGTTGACCGTCGCTTTGCATTACGTTTTTGACGAAAATGATAAGCTAATCTGGGATGTCGGACACCAGTCTTATGTCCACAAAATTTTGACAGGCAGACGTGACGAATTTCATACGTTACGTAAAAGTGGAGGCATAAAAGGCTTTCCTGATATCAAAGAAAGTCCATCTGACACCTTTAACACAGGTCACAGCGGCACTGCAATTTCAGCTGCTTTGGGTATTGCAAAAGCAAGAGATATAAATAAAGAAAATTTCAACGTTATCGCTGTTTGCGGTGACGGCGCATTGACTGGCGGAATGACATTTGA
This sequence comes from Clostridia bacterium, assembly GCA_035399325.1. Classification (GTDB taxonomy): domain Bacteria; phylum Bacillota; class Clostridia; order Christensenellales; family CAG-314; genus JAQUSX01. The sequence goes on from DAOPIV010000032.1 coordinate 1,205, forward strand.
AGCATTGAACAACATTGGCGACACAAAAATGCTTGTCATCTATAACGACAACCAAATGTCCATAAGCAAAAACGTAGGTTCGACTGCCGCAATGTCCCGTTTGCGAATAGGCAAATACGATGCTCGAAAGGAAAAAGCCAAAAAATTTTTTATGTCTATACCGCTTATTGGTAAACCTATTTGGAATATGCTAAGGTGGTTCAAGCGTGTATTAAAGCTTGGCTTTTTTGATACTAATTTGTATTTCAATAGTTTTGATATTAAATATGTAGGCATAGTAGACGGTCACAATATGAAAAAACTTGTCACGTATCTAAACGACATAAAAAACAACGTAATTCGCCCCACTGTTTTGCATATACGAACCGTAAAAGGCAAGGGATATGAACCCGCTGAAAAAGAACCGCAAAAATATCACGGAATTTCACCTAAAACAGAGAATAGCTTTATTAGTATGTCAGACATAGTAGGTCAAACTTTGTCTAATTTGGCTGACAAGAACGAAAAAATTGTTGCAGTTACATGCGCTATGACAGACGGAACTGGCTTGACCGAGTTTTCATTTAGGCATAAGGACAGATTTTTTGATACAGGTATAACGGAAGAACACGCAGTTACTTTTTGTGCAGGTCTTGCCGCACAAAAAATGAAACCGTATTTTGTAGTATATTCGACTTTTTTACAAAGAGGGTTTGACCAGATTCTTCACGATGTTTGTATTCAAAATCTGCCCGTCACTTTTTGTATCGACAGAGCCGGACTCGTGGGTTTTGACGGAAAAACGCACCAAGGGGTTTTTGATTTTTCTTATCTATCGGCTTTACCCAATATGACTGTTTTTTCTCCTGCGGATGAAAGCCAATTAAAAGATATGTTGGAATATTCTGTTTCGCAAAAATCTCCTTTAGCTATACGTTACCCAAAATCAATTGAGTATAGTTACGGTTTGAGATTTGACGGAAAATGGAATGAAATTCGTGAGTCAAAAAACGGAAGCTTTATTATTGCAACAGGCAATCGTATGCTTCGTAATGCGTTGAATATTGCTCAAAAACTTGATTTGGGCGTTATTTACGCAACGACAATCAAGCCGCTGGATAATCAAATGCTTGATACCCTAAAAGACGCCGACATCATTTTTACGTTGGAAGAAAATATATTGAGCGGCGGTCTTGGAGAAGCGGTAATGCAATATATGAGCCAATTCGGCGTACGCACTGTGCCTTTTTCTGTACCCGACAAATTTATAGAACAAGGCGATATTTCCGAACAGCTTGCCGTTTGCGGTCTTGACGAGAAAACTTTACTGAAAAAAATCAGTTCATTTTTAACAAAAAAATAATTATAAATTTTTTTAGCTAGATATTGAATATTTATAAATTTTGTCGTATAATAATTTGACAAAGGTTAGGAGTTTACGAAAAATGAAACTCGCTCTTGCGATAAACAAAAAATACAGCCACACAAATCCAACTATCGAATTATTTACAAATATAGCTTCATCACTGGGCTATACCTACGAATTTTGCGAAGAATTTTATATTCCGAAAGCCGATTTTTTGTTTATATTCGGCGGAGACGGCACTGTTTTGCACTATTCGATGCAAGCGGACTTACCCGTAGTGGCGGTAAATATGGGCAAAGTGGGTTTTATGTCGCAGATTTCAGCCAATGAAAAAGATATTTTCGAAAAACTGTCAAAATTAAAAAACAGAGAATACAACGTTATTAAACGCGCGACTTTGGATGTCGTTAGCGGACAATATCACTACCAAGCCCTAAATGACATAGTTTTGTCGGGTGTTGACAGGACAAAATCCGTTGTTGTTGAACTTGAGCTCAGCGGACAAAAATTGAAACTTACGGGCGACGGCGTAATAGTTAGCACGCCCACAGGTTCGACAGCGTACTGTATGGCAAGCGGCGGTCCGGCTATACTGACAGATTCAAAAGTTTTTGCCGTAACGCCAATAGGCTGTATAAATCCCACAATAGTTTATCCCCAAGACATTATTCTCACAGTCAAACCCGTTTCGGGCGATTTTGCTCTGAATGTAGACGGTGTTATGAAAAAACTTGACGGAGAAATTGTCATTACAAAATCTAAAAATGATAAGGAATTTATCGTTTTTGAAAATAATTTTTTTAAAAAGCTAAATCACAAACTCTCGGATAGCTTTTAGGAGCAAAAAATGTCTCGTTCTCAAAGACATTCAAAAATTCTCGAAATTATCGCATCAATGGATATAGAAACGCAAGAAGAAATAGTGAGCGAGCTTGTAAGAAGCGGCTTTTCCGCAACTCAAGCCACAGTATCCAGGGACATAAAAGAACTCGGACTCATTAAAATATTGTCTGATAAGGGCTTTTACAAATACGCCGCCATTAAAGGCGCAGACAACAAGGTTTCAAACAAACTTGTAAATATTTTTAAAGATGCGGTAAATTCTGTCACAAGTGCCGAAAACATTGTTATCGTAAAAACTTTAAGCGGTAGCGCAAACGCCGTTTTGTCTGTCATCAATCAGCTAAATTTCCCCGAAAGTTTAGGGAATGTCGCATGTGATGATACAATATTGATGGTTTGTCCCGACAGCTCAAAAGCTGAAAATCTAAAACAAAAAATCAAAAATCTTTTCGAATAAATCTTATGATAAAAAATTTACATATCGAAAACATAGCCTTGATAAGCCGTCTTGATATTGAATTTGAAAACGGACTTATTGTGTTGAGCGGCGAAACGGGAGCTGGGAAATCCATTATCATCGATTCGCTTTCTTTTGTTTTGGGCGAAAGGGCGGACAAAACTTTGATAAAATACGGACAGCAGAGTGCTTTTGTTGAAGTTGCATTTCTTGTTGAAAAAAATTCCAAAACCTGGCGTATTATGGAAGAGCTGGGATTAGACCCTGACACAACCGTTGTTATAAATCGCACGCTAACTCTTAGCGGAAAAAATGAATCTCGCATAAACGGGCGGATTTGTTCTGCTGCGGTTTTACGTAGCGTCACAGCTACTTTGGTAGATATTTTTGGTCAAAGTCAGCATTTGAATTTATTGAAAGTTGATAATCATATTAAAGTTTTGGATGATTTTCGCCAAGACGATAAATTGTCTGACGAATTGCACAAGCTTTATTCCGAATACCAAAAGCTCAAAAAAGAATTGTCAGCCTTTGGTGGAAGTGATGCCGAGAGAGAACGGCTGCTTGATATACTAAAATTTCAAATTGACGAAATTACGGCGGCAAAACTAAGCCAAACGGAAGAGGATGAACTTTTGGAAACACGGTCAAAAATTGTTAATGTCGAAAAAATTGTTTCCTCAGTCACTTCTTCACTTGATTCGCTTTCATCTTCGGGGGTTATGGCACGTCTTGCCGAAGCAAAAAACGCTCTTTTTTCTGTTTCCGCTTATGACAAAGAAATCGCTTCGCTTTCCGAAAGACTTGGAGCTGTTCAAATTGAAACAGACGACATTTTTTCTTCGCTCGAACAGATTTTGCGAGAAGCTGATTATAACCCAACTCAAATCGACCGTATGGAAGAGCGTTTGGAAAAAATTAAGAATACAAAAAAGAAATACGGCGGCTCAATAGCAGAAGCACTAAATTTCTTAGATAAAGCTACCTTTCAATATGAAAATCTTGTTAACGCTACGGATATAATACTAAAACTCAATACAAAAATTGAAACTGTACTGACACAAATGTATGAAAAAGCGTCAAAACTTTCCGAAGAAAGAAAACTTTCCGCAAAAAGTTTTGAAAACGAAATTGAAACGCAGTTATGTGATTTGGGAATGAGCGGTACCACTTTCAGAGTAAGTTTCAATGAAACGCCTGCCTATGATGAATACAAAAAAAGCGTTTCTGCGGACGGTTTTGATAAAGTCGAATTTTTATTGTCCGCAAATAAAGGCGAACCGCTGAAACCTTTGGCAAAAATCATAAGCGGCGGTGAAATGTCCCGCTTTATGCTTGCAATAAAAAATATCACCGCACGTATTGAGCAAATCCCCACGATGGTTTTTGATGAAATTGATATTGGTATTTCGGGTAATATGGCACAAATGGTTGCGATAAAGCTTGCTAATGTTTCAAGAGAATATCAATGTATTGTAATCACACACTTGCCCCAAATCGCCGCAATGGGTGACACAAATATGCTTATTGTCAAAGGAGTATACGGCGAGCGTACGGAGACAAAACTTACCGTGCTTGACGAAAAAGGAAAGGTTGATGAAATCACACGCTTAATCGGGGGCAAAAATATTGGCGAATACGGCGGACTGCACGCTAAAGAAATGATAGAATGGGCGAACTCCATAAAATCATAAAACAAAACTAAACCACAAAGATATAAAACGGAGAAAACACTCCGTTTTTCTTATTTTTAATAAAATTTGATATAAAATCGGTAAATATTTGTAACCGTTTCCGCCACACTACTAATATTATTAAATAGTTTTTAGGAGTGCGTGATGAAGAGATTTTGGAGTGCAGTATTAGCCGTGCTGATTGCGGCGACAATATGTTTTTCGGGGGTTGTTGCAGCCGAAAACGCACTGAGCGGGTTGGATTATCTGTTTGGCAGCGGCTCTGAAATCACAGAACAAGTTTATTTGTGCGGTATTCCTATCGGTATTACCATTGACGGAAACGGCGTGGGGGTTATTGGGCTTAACGAATTTGTCTCGCCCGAAGGTATATGCTCGCCCGCACGTTCCGCAGGGGTTTGCATAGGGGACGTTATTACCGAAATTAACGGCATCAAAATCACAAACGTTAACACTCTTTCAAAAATAACCAACGAGTCTCAAGGTAATCCGCTTACAATGAAATATATCAGAGACGGCGTCGAGGCAGAGCTTCAAATAACGCCAAAAATTGATGTAATGAGCAAAACCTACAAACTTGGGCTTTGGGCAAAAGACAGTAGTAGTGGAATTGGGACAATGACTTATATAAGAAAAAATCTCCAATTCGGGTCTTTGGGACATCCGATATTGTCGCAAGACAAGCAAATAGTAAAAGTCATAAACGGCACGATTTATCATTGCGATATTGAAGGAGTGATAAAAGGGGAAAAAGGTCAGGCAGGCGAACTTAAAGGTGTTTTTGATATCACTTTCCCGCTTGGCAACATTTACGTAAACAATCAGTACGGTGTTTACGGCAATATTTATAAATTACCTGTCAACATCAATAAACAGTTGTATAATGTTGCATCAGCAAGAGAAGTCATACCTGGAAAGGCGTATATATTGACAACGATAGACGGCTATACTCCCGAATTGTTTGAAATTGAAATCGTTAGAGTATTTTCTCAAAATACAATCAGCGACAAAGGTATTGTTATACGCATTACTGACGAGAAACTTTTGGAAATCACAGGTGGAATCGTGCAAGGAATGAGCGGCAGTCCTATTATTCAAAACGGAAAATTTGCTGGGGCGGTGACGCACGTTTTTATAAACGACCCGACGAAAGGTTACGGCATACTTGCACAATGGATGCTTGAAAACTAACTTTGAGCATTTAAAAATAATACGTTTCAAACGAAAAGATACTTTAAACAAAATTTTGATACCCGAAAACTAACATATCGACAAAATTCGACTCATATCTAATAAATATGAGTCGTTTTTACGATAGAATATGTTACGCAGTAAGATATTACTTATCAAATAAACAATGGATTTTTGTTGTCAATGTTGTAGTATGCCTTGGCGGAGCGATTTTTGGCATAATAACAAAGGCTAATATTTTTGCTGCCTTTGACACTGGGGACATAACCGTAAACGTGATAATAACGGGAGGTTTCGGCGCAGTTTTTTGGCATTGTTTTTTCCCTAATATAATATTAGTAACAGCCGCTTTTTTCTTAGGTTTCAATATTGCAACCGTATGGATAATATTTATATTGACTTTTTTCCGTGGAATTTATATTGGCGGTTTTTGCGTTTTGATTTGGTGTTTGGGGTTTTACGGCATATTATTTGTAATATTTTACTGTATTGTCCAAGTAGCCTTTTGTTCTTTTGTTTTGGGATTGATTTACGCTTATTCACTGGACAACTGCAAATGCTCGTTTAGGGATGCTGACTACAAAATTCTATTATTTTTAGCTGTGTTTACAGCTGTTTTTTGTATAATACAATCCGCTTTGGTTTTTTTGGTTCCAAGAGCTATATTGATAATTTAGATTTTTTGGTATAAATTTGATTGTGAATTTTTTCATACTTTGATATAATGCAGAAAATAGGAGCAGAAAATTATGAGAGCATTCGTAATCGTCATTGACGGATTTGGTATCGGCGCAATGCCCGACTGTAAATTGTACGGGGATTTTGGCTCAAATACCTTAAAAAACACGCTCAGCGCGTACGATATGTATATACCAAATTTAAAAAAGCTGGGTTTATATAATATAGACGGAGTTTACCCCGATGACCGCTCCGCAAAGGGTGCATATGGCAGAATGGCAGAGCTTTCCAAAGCCAAAGACACCACAGCGGGACACTGGGAGATAGCGGGAGTTATCACTAGTCATCCTTTCCCTGTTTTTCCCGACGGTTTTCCAAAAGAGCTGGTAGACAAACTCGAAAAGATTTTTGGCAACGGCATTTTGCTTAACAAACCGTATAGCGGTACGGATGCAATAAGAGATTACGGCGAAGAACATCTGAAAACCGGTAAACCTATTGTATATACTTCTGCTGACAGCGTTTTGCAGGTTGCTTGCCATATTGATAAGGTACCTTTGAATCAACTCTATGATTGGTGCGAAAAAATCCGTGCAATATGCGTTGATGAATACAGTGTGAGCAGGATAATTGCCCGTCCTTTCGGCGGAAAATATCCTTTTGAACGTACAGTAGACAGAAAAGATTTTTCTCTTTCGCCGCCATCAGCCACATTATTAGACGAAATGAAAGAAAACAAGTTTAATAGCGTAGGTATAGGCAAGATTGAAGATATTTTCAATTTTTCAGGTCTAACCGAAAGCTATCATACGCACACAAACAAAGAGGGTATGGAAAAGCTTATCGAACTCGCAAATAAAGAGTTTGACGGTCTCGTTTTTGCAAATTTGGTTGATACGGATATGCTTTACGGACACAGACGGGATGTTTTCGGATACGCTCAGGCAATGGAAGAGATTGACAAAATGCTCGGGCTGTTTATGCCTTGTCTAAAACACGACGACGTGCTTTATATAACAAGCGACCACGGAAATGATCCCACTCACAAAGCGCATACAGACCACACGAGAGAATATACTCCTTTACTAATATACGGCAGAGATATCGTCCCCACAAATTTAGGAACGCTTGTTGGATTCGACGTTATAGCCGATACCATTAGAGAACAGTTCGCTTTGCCCAACAAAGGAAAATCTCTTTGGCAAAAAATCACTTTGTAAAAATAATTAAATAAACATTTCATACGACGGGTTACTAACCCGCCGTTTTTGTATATTTTGAAAAGTCAAACAAATACTAAAAAAAATGATATTTTTACGGGAGACAATAAAAAATGAAAAAATCAGCGATAATTATTTGTTTGACGCTCGCTGTTGCGTTTATCTTTCCACAGTTATGTTTTGCTGACAATACGACGAACATAACAAATACTGCGACGGCAAAATCCGCATATCTAATGGAATATGACACGGGCGAGGTGTTGTATGCTAGAAACGAAACCGAAGCAAGACCCATTGCAAGCATGGTGAAAATTATGACGCTTTTGTGTATCTACGACAGCGTCAGCGAAGGAAAAATCAGTCTTGACGATGAGGTTCATATCAGTGACAGAGCTGCTTCAATGGGCGGAAGTCAAGTATTTTTGGACGCAAACACAACCCATAAAGCCGAAAATCTTATCAAGTCTATTATAATTTGTTCAGCTAACGACAGTTGCGTTGCTATGGCGGAGCATATAAGCGGAAGCGTCGAGATATTTATAGAAAAGATGAACAAAAAAGCGGAGCAACTTGGGCTGGTTAACACATATTTTGTAAACTGCACGGGTTTGCCCGCAATAAACCAGTTTTCTTGTGCGGTGGACGTTGCAAATATGTTTAGAGCGTTAATAGAACACGAAAACTTTTTCGTTCATTCAAAAATATGGATGGAAGACTATGTACACCCTGATGGCAGAGTAACTGGTATGACAAACACAAACAAGCTTTCACGCTTTTACGAAGGCTGTGACGGGGGCAAAACGGGCTTTACGGCGGAAGCAATGCATTGCTTGTGCGCAACGGCAAAAAGGGGTGACACGAGGTATATATCGGTTGTGATTGGAGCAAGCGACAGCAAAAAACGCTTTGCTGAAGTTTCGGAAATGTTAAACTATGCTTTTGCAAATTACGAAAACAAAGTTTTGCTTGATGTGGACAGTTTCAATGAGACCGAAATAAAATGCGGAAAGGTAAACACGGTCAAGTATGCTCCTGATAAAAAACTTGTATGCTTTGGAAAACGTGGTACTGTTAACGCAGAAATCCAAACGGAATTATATGAAATCAAAGCCCCGATATTAAAAGGTGACATCGTCGGCAAAGCTTATGCTATTTCAAACGGCGTTACAGTGGGGGAATGCAATTTGGTCGCAACTGAAGACGTTGAAAAGAAAGGGTATTGGGATTATTTGTTGGAAATAATAAGTTAGAAAAAAATTGACAATAAAGCGAGCGGTTTAAAGTGATAAAGACCGCTCGTTTATTGACTTTTATGAAAACTTTTGCTAAACTGATTTAGATTATGATAGAGATTATACAACTTGCCGATACTCTCGGCGAAGCGATAATATTGGGAACGGCATTTTTGGCAGCCATATATATCGCCATTGTCTTTCACGAAATCGCTCACGGATATGTCGCTTTGTTAAACGGCGACGATACTGCAAAAATTATGGGAAGACTTTCCCTAAATCCTGCAAAACATTTTAATGTTATAGGTTTTTTAATGTTAATTTTAGTCGGCTTTGGTTTTGCAAAGCCTGTACCCATTACACCATCAAAGTTTCACAATTATAAAAAAGGTGTAATTTTGGTTTCGATTGCGGGAGTGCTAACAAACCTCGTCTTAGCCTTTTTACTTACCCCGTTACAGCATCTTGTAGCAGACATAAATCTATTTGGAATGTCTGCGTTTTGGTTGGGTTTTTGGCAATGGGTATACTATTTTTTACTTTTCGCAATACTCATAAACCTCAATATCGCCGCTTTCAACCTTTTGCCTCTTGCTCCGCTCGACGGCTTCAATTTGCTTGCAGCTGTGACAAGACCGCAAAACCGCTTTGTAGAGTTTTTGCGTAGATACAGCATTTTTATTTTGCTGGTTCTCTTTATGTTAACAAATGTAAATCAAAGCTATTCTCCGCTTTCAATATATCTTAATTTTTGTAATACCGGTATGCAGTGGCTTTACAACAAATTTTGGGCTTTACTAGGGTTGTAAAAGATATGGGAAACGATATATTTTACGAGCAAATAAAAATCGAAGACCTTTCGATAAATTTGACAAATTTCACTGGTCCGCTGGATTTGCTTTTGCATTTGGTAAAAGAAGAAAAAATAGAAATAAAAGATATTTTTGTTTCCCAAGTAACGGAGCAGTTTTTAAGTTATATGGGTCAGCTTAATACCGTTGACATTGACAAAGCAAGCGAATATATGACAATGGCGGCAACTTTACTGGAAATAAAATCCCGTGCGTTACTGCCCGAAATACCTGATTTTGACGAAAACGCTGAAACCCCCGAAAAACTACTTATACGCCAACTGGAAGAATATAAACTGTTTAGAGAAGTCACCGAAAGGCTTAAACAAAAGGAAAATGTCGACAGACTGTTCAAACAGCCTTCACCCGAAGTAAACGACGTTATTTATGCGGTAAAAGATATGTCGCTGGACAATCTTTTGGACGCTTTTGCGGCCATTATGCACCATGTGGAACTTAACAAAATAGAGGTTAACAATC
>DAOPIV010000033.1:0-10908 GCA_035399325.1 Clostridia bacterium
TCTCAAAACGAGCAAGACAATCGTAACTATGCAAAACTCGCAAAAATGCCTATGCTTTGTCCCAGCGACTCACAAGAGTGCTTGGAGATGGTAAAGCTTGCGTACGAAATGTGCGACAAAATAGGCGAACCGGTACTGCTTAGGACAACAACCCGTGTATGCCATTCCAAAAGTGTGGTTACGCTTGGGGAAAGGGAAGAAGTGCCTTTTGTTCCTTACGTAAAAAACGCAAAAAAATATGTTTGCGTTCCCGCTAATGCAAGAGTGGCAAGAGCGGAACTCGAAGTTCGTCTTGACAAGCTTAAAGATTTTTCAAACAATACCGATATAAACAAAATTGAAGATAACAGTCAAACTGTTGGCGTTATTGCTGATGGAATGTGCTTTAATTACGCTAAAGAAGTGTTTGGGGACAAAGTAAATTATCTCAAAATAGGATTGGTAAATCCGCTTCCAAGCAAAAAAATAACCGAGTTTTGTAAAAATCTAACAAAGGTTTACATAATCGAAGAAAATGACGAATTTATAGAAGAAGCCGTAAGAGCATTGGGTTTTGGTAAAATTTGTTTTGGTAAATACGCTCCAAACGGCGAAAGGTTTTTCCCTGCGTTTGGTGAACTAACCGATGCGGTAATAGAAAAAACTGTTTTTGGAAAATCAGTTGAATCAGTAGATGGCAATCCTGCAAAAATCGTTGCACGCCCGCCTGCACTTTGCGCAGGCTGTCCGCACAGAGGTTTTTTCTACGAAATTGGCAAACGCAAAAACATTGTCGTTTCGGGTGATATAGGATGTTATACTTTGGGGTTTGCACCGCCTTATAACGCAATGGATTTCAACAACTGTATGGGCGCAAGCATAAGCGCCGGCGCAGGACTGCAAAAAGTTTTTAATAAGGCAAATAACGGAATGAGAGTTGTTTCGGTAATTGGAGATTCCACCTTTTTCCACAGCGGTATGACCGGATTGCTTGACGTTGTTTACAATAACGCAAACAATATTACCGTGATTTTGGATAACCGCATAACAGCAATGACTGGGCATCAAGAAAATCCCGGCAGCGGCTATACCATTAGCGGCGAAGTCACCGAAGCGGTGGATATCGAAAAAATCGTGACCGCATTAGGCATCAAACACCTAAAAACCATAAATCCCCAAAATATAGCGGAAGTAAAAGAAGCGCTTGACTGGGCTTTGGCAATAAGCGAAGCGTCGGTTATTGTTATGCGTTACCCGTGCGTACTCAAAAAAATGTCGCAGCGTGACCAAGAGCAATACCCAGAAGCATACAAAATCAAATACGAAATAGACCCGAATAAATGCGTCGGTTGCAAACTTTGTTTAAAATCAGGCTGCCCCGCATTGCATTTAAATAAAGGCAAAGCGGAAATAGACAAATCTATGTGCGTTGGTTGTGGAATTTGTTATCAAATATGCAAAGTCAATGCAATCAAACAAAGAGGTGCAAAATGAAAAGTATTTTGATGGTTGGCGTAGGCGGACAAGGAACGATACTGGCAAGCAAGCTACTAACGCAAGGGCTACTAGCAGAAGGATACAATATAAAAATGAGTGAAATACACGGTATGAGTCAACGTGGCGGCTCGGTGGTAACACACATACGCTTTGGCAAAGAAGAAGTTTATTCACCCGTAATAGGAAAAGGTAAAGCGGATATTATTATCGCTTTTGAAAAAATGGAAGCAATCAGATATCTTGGACATCTTTCAGCTAACGGTACTATTGTTGTGAACGATCTTGAAATACCCTCAATTTCCATTTCCACAGGCGAAACTGAATACCCAAGCGAAATAATAGAAGAAATCCAAAAAAATGCTAAAACAATCGTAATAAACGCCGCAGAAATAGCCGAAAAAATTGGAAATCAAAAAGTCACAAATATGGTTATGCTTGGTGCTGTTATCGGCAAAATGGGATTGGATAGCATTGACTGGAAAAAACTATTGATCGAAAATATCAAACCCGAGTTTGTAGAAATGAATATGAAAGCTATTAACGCAGGCATAGAACTGGTAAAATAGGAATTACCGCAAAACATCGACACAGAAAGAATGTTGCACACAAATTTTAGAAATAAAGTTAAGAAGCAAACAAAAAAATCTCTCTAAAATTAGAGAGATTTTTTTATTTGTAATTTATTGATTAATTAATTTTATCTATATAATACATTGTCCATTTTTTATCCACAACATAGCCCAATTTTTCCGCAAGATTTGCCGAAATATCATTTGCCGCATCCCAAATGGGCGTAAGATTTCTCTTTAACGATTCAAGTAAAAATCTCACTGCAAGCTGAGTTGCAAAACCTTTGTGGCGGTGAACGGGATCGTCATTAAAATCAACCCGCACATATACTTCCACTTCGTCGTCACGAACAACGGGGAAGTTGGAGCAGCAAAAACCTATCATTTTATTGTCGTAATACAGCCCATATCCAAAGCCGTACTCAGAAAAATCTTTTTTATCAAAATATTTGCTAGTTAAGTCAACATAAATCATTTGATCACGAACAGGGTCGATTTTAGTAAGCGGTAATATTTCATAACCCGCCGGCATTTCTTTTTTTAGTGAAGTAAGATGCTCAATTGATAATGCGGAAGCGTCAAAAAATGTACGGGGGAATCCCATAAGTTTTTCGCCAAATTTTTCCTTTAATGCTGATTCCCAAGACGGATGTTGGCATACTATAAAAGTGCGGTCTTTACGCATACGCTCGATAATAGAATTCATTATATCGTCGGGCACTCCCTTGCTGACATCACCGTAAAAAGCAACAAACGGATGGTAGGTTATGTAAAATATATTAGGATTAGCGGCATCATCAACAATAAAATTTGTTCTTTCGTCGTCTATTACGTGCAACACGGTAAGATAAAAATATGTTGCGTCATTTAACGCTTTTTCTCTTAGATGCGGATAGTTTTTTATAGAAACCAGTCTTTCCATTTGTGTTTCTCCTTTTTCTTTGGTTATAAAATTTTTGCAAAATGAAATATGAAATACGGTTAATTACTTAATTAGAGTTTAACACGGCGATATTACAAATGTCAAACTTTGTTTTAGGCGATAACCATATTTAAACTTTTTCATTGTATTTTTCTATTACTTGTTTATAAAAATCAACCGCTTTTGGCAGAGAATTTATATATATATTTTCATTTAGGCTGTGCATACTGTCGATTTGCTCTGCGATAGCGTACACGGGGCTAAAACGCAAAACATTGTCACAAAGAGCGTTATAATGTCTTCCGTCCGTTGCGCCCGTCATAACGTACGGCGACACGACGATGTCTTTGTAATTGTCGGTTATTATTCTTTCCACCATGCGGAACATATCGCTTTGATATGACACGACTTTGCAAGCGGGATTACTTTGCAATACTTCCATTTCCAATCCGAATTTGTCCGCTATTTTACCAAATATCACAATGCTTTCGTCCATATCTTGATGAAAAATAAATCTCACGTTTGCGGTGACATAAGCTGTGTCGGGCAAAACGTTAAGGCTTTCGCTGCCGCCGCAGGTGGTGAAGCTGTATGTCGTTTTTACCATTGCGCCGCCCGAAGGACTGATTTTGTCAAGCAACTTTGTAAGCAGTCCGCCAAAAAGCCACAGGTTTGAAAAAATCAGGCGTATCGCAAATGTGGAATAAGGCGCCATACGGGTAAACATTTCTTTTATGGTGGGGTTCATTTTTTTGGTGAATGGGTCGTGTTTTTCCAGGTATGTGATAAATGCGGCAAGTTTTGCAATCGGGGTGTTTTTTTGCTGAACGCTTGCGTGTCCGCCTTTGCTTTTCGCCACAAATTTAATGTCGGCATAGCCTTTTTCAGCAACGCCTATCATAGCGAATGCGCCTTTTACTCCGCCCATCGGGTCAGTTGTCGCCGCTCCGCCCTCGTCTATTACAAGACCTATTTTCACCTTGTTTTCCGTAAGGTATTTAACAATCTGTGTTTGACTCAAGCTGTCGGTTTCTTCGTCGCAGCCGCTGGTTATATATAAATCGTTTTTTGGTTTGTAGCCTTTTGCCAGCAGTTCTTCAACCGATTGAAAAATAGCGAACAGACTGCCTTTTGTGTCAAATGTGCCACGTCCCCAAATAACGCCGTCTTTGATTTCGCCGCCGAACGGTTCGTGCGTCCAGTCGCCCGTTGCCGAGACTACATCGTGGTGGCTCATAAGTACAACCGCTTTGTCGTTTGTTTCGCCTTTCCAGTGGTAAATAAGCCCGTGTTCTATTATTTTTCTTTCCAAGTGTTTGTGAGTAAGCGGAAACAATGTTTCAAGCAGGGTGTGAAATTTTTCAAATTCAGTATAATCTGTCTGACCTATGGAAGAAACGGTCGGGATTTTTACCATTTCCGACAGAGTTTTTGAGTAATTTTTTGCACGGGACTCGTCAGCCTTTTCATCCAACTTTTTTGGAGTTTGTTTGACGGTTGCGGCCCTAATTGCGCAAACAGCAAGCAGTAAAAGAAGAACCGCCAATATTCCCAAAAATATATATAAAACTATCACCTAAATTATCCTCCGTAACCAAAGCTATAAGCTAGCAGCAACAGCAGCGATGTAATAACCAGAATAATGACTTGGAATAGTGCCGTCCACCTTGCCCATTTTCCATAAGGCACGTTGGTGAGCGAAAGTCCTATCAAAAGCACGGCGTTTGTGGGATAAAACATATTGCTAAATCCGTCTCCGTACAAAAATGCGAGTATTGCTATTTCTCTGCTCAACGCTCCGCCCGTTATATCGACCAAAGGCAAGATAAGAGGCATAAGCAAAAACGCTTTTGCAGAACCCGAGCTTATAAAGAAATTCATTATCAAAACTACGCCGTAAATGATAAACAATATCACAAGCGGATTTCTGCCGCTTGCAAAGGAAAACAAACCGTTTAGAATAGTGTCCAGCACTTTGCCTTCGGACAATATGTAGCCTATACTGCTTGCCATTAGTATAAGTCCTACTGCGGCTACTATACCCAATGCGCCTTTACCGAAAGCCTTAAAATATTCTTTCGCTGGCATCTTTGCCGCAAAGCAAGCAGCGGTACCTGCAGCCAAGAAATCCAGTGCCATAAGAGGCATTAAAATATCTTGCAAAAATTCAACAAATGCGGACATAATCATTGCCAAGACGCCGACGCCGAGTATTGAAACAAACCATACAAGAGCATTGTCCTTATCTTTGTTTGAGATAAACTCCATTTCGGTTTCTTGCCATTGCTGTTCCATGCCCGAATTGAACAAGCGTGACCTCTCGGGATTTTTTTCTATTTTTTTTGCGTATATTATTAAAAACGCAAAGAGCACTGCAAAAATTACGGCAAAAGAAACGAATCTATAACCAATACCCGCAAACAGCGACAAGTCCGCAAGTCCGAGCGCCGTGCCTGCGGTATAGATATTTGCGACGCCAGCCGCAAAACCGCAGCCCGTGGCAAGTAAACTCATACCTAAGCCCACGAAAGCATCCCACCCCATAGCGTAAGACAGAGCAACCATCAAAGGCACGAGTGGTATTATTTCTTCAAATATTCCTAAAAACGAACCGAGCAAAGCAAAAATCAATGACACTGAAAAAAGCAGCATATATTTTTTTGATTTAAATTTTGCCGCTACTTTTGATAACAAATATGTCAGTACACCGCCTTTGTCCATTGCGGAAAATACACCGCCCAAGATAAGCATAAGAGTACATAAAATTATGATTTTTAGTCCGTCTTTGCCGAACAATACCAGTACAGGCGACAAAATCCATTTCCAAAAAGGCAGACCGCCGTCTACGGCGTGATAACTGCCAGCCACTATTTCTTGCGCCCCGCTAGCAGTAGTAATACGGTCGAATTCGCCTCCGGGCAAAATAAAAGTGAGTATATAAGAAACAATCATCAAAGCGAATACTGTGATGAGAGCGCCGACGAAAAACTTTGCGCTAAAATTTACTACGTTTTTGCTTTTTTCGTTTTCCATTTTTCTTTCTCCTTAAGCACAAAAATAAAAAAAATACTGACCAATTGCTAGTTAAAAATATACCATAATTCATTTTGAAAATCAATACCGCCATATAAAAGCGAACAGATATTGAAAAGAAAATTGCACATTTTATTACTTTTGGAACTCTTTTCAATAAAAAATTTTATCCATAGTTTGCGTATGAGGTTTATGTTAAAGATATTGATTAACGACATCAAAAATGATATACTAATTTTATGAAAGGATTGATTCACATTTATCACGGATACGGCAAAGGCAAGACCACCGCAGCGGTAGGGCTAGCCATACGCTTTCTCGGATACGACAAAAAAGTCGTTTTTACGCAGTTTCTCAAAGGCAGCGACAGCGGCGAAATTAAGATACTTAAAAATCTTGGCACCACCGTTATGCGCAACAGCCGAGATTACGGTTTTTTCCCGTACGCTTCGCTTGAAGACAAAGAGGCTATGACCGCCGAGAACAATCGTAATCTTAGCGAAAGCATTGTGCTTGCTCTTAGCGGAAAATGCGACTTGCTTGTATTGGATGAAATATTGGACGCTCTTTCTGTTGGGGCGGTGAATAAAGAGATTTTTGAAAACTTTATCAAAGAAAAACCTGAAAAGCTAGAACTGGTGCTTACTGGCAGAAATCCTAGTGAATTTTTGATTGAGAAAGCCGACTATATTACCTTTTTTGACAAACAAAAACACCCTTTTGACAAGGGTGTAAAAGCCCGCGAAAGCGTTGAGTATTAAAAAATATGAGATATATAGGAAACAAGGGTAAAATTTTAAATAGAATAGACGAATTATTAAATAAAAAAGGTTTATTATCAAAAGATACCCTTACTTTTTTTGATGCTTTCGCAGGAACCGCAACTGTTGCTCATCACTATAAAAATAAATATAGATTAATTGCTAATGATAATTTATATTTTTCATATATAATATGTGAAGCAAAGTTAAATTCAAAATCAAATATGTTTGAAACCTTAGGATTTGATCCATTTGAATTTTTTTTAAATGCTGAAACTGATGATTTTTATGGATTTATATCACAAAATTTTGCTCCAAAATATTCAAAAAGAATGTATTTTAGTGACAAGAATGCTTCTTATATTGATTTTATAAGAACTAAAATTAATGAATGGTATGTTGATGAAAAAATTACGGAAAACGAAAAATATTTTTTAATCGCCTCATTAATTGAATCAATATCAAAAATAGCTAATGTTGCGGGAGTTTATGGGGCTTATCTTAAAGAATGGGATCCACGAGCAACGAAAAAAATGCTTTATTTGCCAATTGATAACAAACCATATGTAGAAAACTTTGCAGAAATTTATAATGATGATATATTGAATGTTATATCAAAGGCGTCGGGAGATATTTTATATTTAGATCCACCTTATACAAAAAATCAATACTCGGTTCAATATCATCTACTAGAAACCATTGCATTATATGATAATCCTATTTTGAGAGGAAAAACAGGTGCTCGTGACATGAAAAATTGTGCTTCAGATTTTTCTAAGAACGGGAAAGCACAAATAGCTTTCGACAAATTAATTGCCAATGCTAATTTTAAACATATAATTTTAAGCTATAGTTCAGACGGAATAATGTCCAAAGATTTTATAGAGAGTGTATTAAAGAGATATGGCAAAAAAGATACATATGAATTTATAAAATTTAATTATAGAAGATATACAAATAATATAACGAAAGAAAAAAATAATCACTATGAATATTTATTTTATATAGAAAAATCTAATGACATTGAATATGCTTCTCCCTTAAATTTTATTGGAGGAAAACATGATATGATTGGTTTTTTAAAAGAAAATATGCCTAAAGAAATTGATACATTCTATGATTTATTTGCAGGAGGATTTAATGTTGGAATTAATGTAAATGCCAGTAAAATAGTTTATAATGATATAAACTTTAAAGTCAAAGAACTCCTTGAATATATTGCAATGGTCGACATAGAAGAATTTTTTAAATATATAAATTTAACTATAAATAGGCTTAATCTATCAAAAGAAAATAAAATCGCATATATGAAACTTAGAGATAAATATAATTCGACTAAAATTTCGAGCAGAGATTGTAGGGATTTATTTTTACTTATAATGTACGGGTTTCAACAACAAATAAGATTTAACAACCAGTTAAATTATAATAATCCAGTTGGTCAAGCTGGATTCAATGATAAAATTCTAGAAAAACTGATATCTTATTCTAGAGTTTCAAAATCAAAAAAAATTTTATATTACTCAGAGGATTATGAGCATTTTTTAAATTATTTGGAAGACAAAGATTTTGTATATATAGATCCTCCGTATTTGATTACCTTAGGTAGTTATAATGATGGTAAAAGAGGATTTAATGGGTGGAATGAAAAAGAGGAGATAAGATTACTGAATTTTTTGAATAAATTGAACAATAAAAACATCAAATTTATGCTGTCAAATGTTTTGCAACATAAAGATAAGACTAACAATATTTTGTTAAACTGGATTAATCAGAATAATTTTCAATTAATTAATTATAAAGGAAAAACCCGTGGTAACAGGTTAGAATCAATTGTAATAAATTATGAGGTATAAGATGAAGATAATAATCAAAAAAAGATATAAATATGAGATAACAAATGAAATAATTGAAAACATCATTAAAAGTCTTAATTTTGATGAACCGTTTAGTATAGAATATCAAAGTGGAGACGGACGCTGTATCATAATAGAAAAAAATAATAAAAAAATCTATATTATCTTAAGTAGAAAAATCGCCGATGCAAGAAATGCCTACTTAGCTCAATATATACCCACTGTATTAGAACAATACATAGAAGATCAATCTGTAAATAAAGAAATTTACATTTATTTATTGGATACTTCTGATAAGGCAAAGACCCCATTTATCATTGACACATACCGCATTGCAAAAACATTAGATATAAATATTCTGAATGAAAATGAATTATTTATTTCGCCTATTGTACCATACAACAGTTTTCTTGATTGGAAAAATGCTAAGACAAATAGACAAAATTACAATTTAGCAAATAACTCTTCTTATGTCTTAGAAGATGATGATGAATATTTTATATATGGGAAACTTTATGGAGCAAATGGGAAAGAATCTACTTTTATGGCATGTCAAATAGCCCAAATTGCGAAAATTGAACAGAAAAAAGTAAATTTTATTCAAGTCAAAGAACACGGAACAGAGGCTATTTCAATTACTGATCAAAAATTATTAGAACACTATGGAATAAACATATTGATGGGTTCAATAATTTTAAATGGCAAACAATATCAAGATAAATCAACATGCCGTAAACAAGACGAATTTAGATTTAATTTGCTAGAAAAGTACGGAACTAAAAAATGTTACCTTTGTGAGTGTGATATTGAATCTAATATTATCGCATCTCACATACATAGAATTACCGATATAGATAATTCAACACTAAATGAAGAAGAAAAAAGACATCAAGCTGTTGATGCAAATAATGGTTTCTGGTTGTGTGCTAATCATGATAAAATGTTTGAACACGGAATTGTGACCTTTGATGAAAATGGTAATTTATTAATAAAAAATAATTTACAAAAACATCAAAAAGATTTCATAGATTATATCACTAAAATTTATAAAATTCAAGGCAATCATTTTACAGAATCATTGAAAAATTATCTAAATTTACATAATAAACGCATTAATAAATAAAAAAGTTTGGCGTTTCCGGCGGGAATCGAACCCACAATTTGCCCTTAGGAGGGGCATGTTATATCCATTTAACTACGGAAACAAATTTTTACGATACTATCTATGAATTATATCTTAATTAGCAAAAAACTATTTTAGATTATTCTGCGTTTTACATTTTCATACAACTTAGAAATATTCAACAGTCAGCTTATTACAAATGCAAATTACTCTTTGTATCAATTGCTGTGCAGAACATTTTTTTGCCAATATTTTAGCCTTGAAACATAAGTTTTTTCAAGGCTAAAACAAGGGTGAGAAATGATATACTTATATTCCGCTTTTGCGAAAGTATAATAACACAAGGTAACAAAAACCGCAAGTGAAATAGTTTTTTATATTATAGAAATCAAAACTTTTTACTGCGCATTATTCCAAATCTCGTCATATTGCAAAGTGTATCCGTAGATGCTCCTAATGCCCAATAACTGATAATGTCCTAATGCTTTTTAGTGGGGAATTATAAAGAGCTTGGCGGTTATTTGCCGCAAATAGTTGCAAAAAAAACAAAAATAAGCTAAACTAAGTCGGTAAGCTTTTTACCATATAAAAGTGTTAAAATTAGTGCAAATTATTTTTCATTTTATGGTATTGCTTACAAATTTAGTCGCTACGCTTTTAAGGGAATCCTAATTTAAAAGCAGTGCGTAACAAAATTTGGAGAGATGTCAGAGTGGTCGATCGAGCACGATTGGAAATCGTGTGTACCGCAAGGTACCATGGGTTCAAATCCCATTCTCTCCGCCATATTGAATTGCAAGTTTTGATACAATATCAAACATTAAATATTTGCAGGCGGATAGGGAGAATTTTCCTTTCCGCCAGTTTTAATAAGATTAGTAGTAGTTAGATTTTGGACTATTTGCTGGTCTCCTTTTTATTTTATATATAACTTTTGAACGATTACACAACAATTGAACGATTCCCCCTACTTTTGAACGATTAGGGAAGTTTTGAACGATTTGAGAAAAAAATATAAGAAATAATTGAATAATTATATATAGTATAGATTATTTGCTTGAAAAGTGCTATAATAATGGAAACGATACGATATACATAAGGAGGCATAAGAGTATGAATTATGATTATGCAAAAGCAATAAAACAACTTAGAGATAAAATGATAGTAT
>DAOPIV010000034.1:0-10857 GCA_035399325.1 Clostridia bacterium
TCATATTGCCGATAAGCTCGTTAAACGCCTGTCCGCTTCCGCTCATTTCCAGTCCCACGCCAAAGCCTTCGGTGACGTCGATATCACCACGAATGTCTTTTACCTGACGGCTGGCAGTGTTTACGCAAATTAGCGACGGGCAAACTTCTTTTGCGAGTTTTAGTCTATATTCTTTCAAATCCGTAATGACAACGTTTCTTGCGCCGTTATGTTTGCATATTGCCGCAGCCATAATGCCGATAGGTCCAGCACCCGTAACCAAAACATCTTCGCCTACAACGCTATAAGTAAGCGCCGTATGAGTTGCGTTTCCAAATGGGTCAAAAATCGAATACATTTCCAACGGTATGTCTTTTGCGCATTTCCAAAGGTTGGTGATAGGAATAACAGCATATTCGGCAAAGATACCTGTACGGTTGACTCCTATGCCTTTTGTGTTTGGACAAAGATGTCTTTTGCCTTCAAGACAGTTGCGGCATTTTCCGCAAGTAATGTGACCTTCGCCCGAAACCAAATCGCCCACTTTAAATGCGTCTGTGTTTCCGTTGATTTCAACGATTTCGCCCACCCACTCGTGACCGATAATCATAGGAACAGGTATCGTTCTCTGGCTCCATTCGTCCCAGTTGTAGATATGAACGTCTGTGCCGCATATTGCGGTGCGTTTGATTTTTACAAGTACTTCACCGAAAGATGGCTTTGGAATATCGACTTGTTCGAGCCAAAGACCTTTTTCGGAGTGTCTTTTTACCAATGCATTCATTTTTGACATAATTTAATGCCTCCTAAAAATTACGGATTATTTATCTAACTTGAAAACGCATTCACGAATAATCTCACTTACTGTCGGGTGAGGGAAAATTTGTTTTTTAATAGTTTCAATGTCCACAGCCGTATTTATCATCAAACCGACTCCGTATATAATTTCGCCAGAATAATTGCCCATCATATGCGCACCTATAAGTATATTTTTGTCAATATCGAAAACTAATTTGCAAATACCGTCGGGGTCTATGTTTTCTGCAACAAATCTGCCGCTGTATTGCATAGGCAGACTAACGACTTTTGCATTGATTCCCTTTGCCTGTGCCGCTTCTTCCGTGAGTCCCACGCAAGCGACTTCGGGATTGGTGTAAATAACGGACGGTATACAGTCATAAGTCATCTCATCATTTTTGCCCAAAATGGTATTGACCGCAACTTCGGTTTCACGGTAAGCCGTGTGCGCAAGCATAACTTTACCGTTCACATCTCCAACTGCATAAACATTCGGCACGTTAGTTTTCATTTTATTATTGGTTATTATCGCTCCCCGCTCGATCGCTACGCCGAGATTTTCAAGCCCTATATTTGCGGTGTTTGCCCGACGACCCACTGACATCAAAATTTTGTCGCAAGCGACTTTTTTCGTTTCTCCGCTGATTTCGTAACTAACGCCGTCATCGGCGATACCTACGACTTTTGCACCCAATATAAATTCTATTCCTTTTTTCTCGTATACGCTTTTCAGCATTTCACTTATTTGTGATTCTGTCTGTCCGCCGATATGGTCAAGCATTTCAATGACTGTCACTTTGCTTCCGACAGAATTGAAATACGACGCCATTTCAAGACCGATTACGCCGCCGCCTATTACCACAAGACTTTCAGGAATCACAACAAGGTCAAGTATCTCTCTGTTTGTGAGCAACTTGCCGCTTTCGTAAGCCTCTTTTGCTCCGTTAATCGGGGGCATTACGCTCTCGCTGCCTGTTGCTATTATTATATTTTTTCCGTAATAAATTTCTTCGCCAACCTTTACGCCGTTGCCAATTTCGTTTTTTACCAAAACGCCTTCGCCCGATATTACCGTCACATTCGCTTCCCGCATAGTCACTTTTACGCCGCCCACGAGTTTACGTACGATACGATTTTTGCGTTCCACTACCGCTTTTTGGTCTACACTGGAAAAAACGGCATTAACGCCGTAAGCATCACAATGTTTTGCGTAATCAGCTACTTTTGCCGACTGCAAAAAAGCTTTTGACGGTATACAGCCCTCATTAAGACAAGTTCCGCCAAGCTTATTTTTTTCAATTAACACAACGCTTAGACCTGCGTTTGCAGCTCTTTCCGCAGCCAAATATCCGCCGGGACCGCCGCCCAAAACAACTAAATCGTAATTCATAAATTCTCCAAAAAATTCGTTTATTACCAAATGTCATTATACTTCAAACGTTAAAATATATCAATGTTTTAAGTGGTTTCAAAATGATTTTTTTATTGACTAAATTTTTTGTTTTTATATTTATTGTACTTTTCGATATGTATTTTGTTTTTAAAATTTACAGTTTTTACAAAAAAAGACGGCAGTATTTACTGCCGTTTTGCCAAAATTATTCAAAAACAAAAAAATCTATTCTCCACATTCGTCTTTATGCTGGTGTTCGTGACAGATAGATCCCGTTGATTTAAGTGAGCCGTTTAAATAATTTTCCACAGCTTTTTTTGCGTCACCTCTTGCGCCTGTAACGACTTCAATATTAAGTTCGTTGAATATATCAATAGCACCGCCGCCCATTCCGCCTGAAATAATAACGTTTACGCCCAGTTCATTCAAATAATTCGGCAAAAAACCAGGTCTGTGTCCCGGGTTTGGGTAAGATTTTTCTTCGATTATTTTATTATCTACGCTTTCGTAAACCATAAAATTTTCACAATGTCCAAAGTGTTCTGTAACCATTTTTCCTTCGCATGCAACCGCTATTTTCATTTTTTTGTTTCCTCCATATTTTTTATATAATCAGCCAGTAATTTTGCGCTGTGTCCGACAAATTTTTCGCAAGAACGATTGTGATAATATTTCTCCGTGCGTTTTTCGGGGATTGGACTTATCGGTTCGTATTGGACACCGAGTAAATCTCGGCACAGCAAAGAGCCGTTTTCTTTTTTAAATTTTTCCGCAAAACTTTGTACGGAAATGTAAAGATTTGTTTTTGTCTCGTCGTCGATCGGATCAGAGTAACCGTTTAGCATCCCCATTACAATATACGCCCCCGACAAAGCACCGCAAATTTCACGCATTCTGCCTACTCCACCTCCAAATGATGATGAAATTTTTAATGCAGTGTCAGAATCCACGTTAAGTTTGTCGGCAAAAGCCAATGTGACCGACTGCGCACAATTATACCCTTTTTTAAAATTTTCCAACGCCTTTTTTTCGTAATCCACTTCCGTTTGGTTTTGTTTCTCTAAATTTTCATTCATAAACTTTTTCCTTCCTAGTTTTCAAAAATGATTTTTTTTATTTCGTTATATATCTTTTTTACCGCATCCCCAGACGAACAATCGACTTCCGCTATTGTTTTTCCTTGATTTATCGCTTTTTGGGCATTAATATCATACGGTATTTTGCCTACAAAAGGCAAACGGTTTTGTTTGCAAAACTTTTCTATCCTTTTGGTGTTAGCTTCATTTGTGTCGTATTTATTAACGCACACCGCAATTTTTACTCCAAAATGTTTTGCGGTATGAATTATTCTTTCCATATCGCTGATGCCCGAAACCGACGGCTCTGCAACTATCAGCACGGCATCCGCTCCCGAAAGCGATGCAATAACGGGACAGCCGATACCTGGCGAGCCGTCTATTATTGCAAGTTTTTCGTCATTCAACGCCTGTGATAACTGTTTTTTTACTTCTGTGACCAGTTTCCCCGATGTGCCACTGCCCATTTTTAATTTTGCGGTTGAAAAAACGCTGTTACCGTGATAAAGAAAAAGCTCGCCTGCAATATTTTTATGAAGTTCTATTGCATTGACGGGACAAAACGTTTCGCATACACCACAGCCTTCGCAAGAAAACATATCCACAAAATATTTTCCGTTTTGGTTTTTTATTGCGTCAAATCTGCATTTAACTTTACACAAGCCGCATTTTGTACAAATATCTTGACTTATTTCCGCTTTTTGCATTCCGTAAAAATCGGTCTTTTTGGGTTCTGCTTTTTGACTAATTATTAAATGCAGATTGGGTGCATCCACATCGCAGTCCGCATAAGCTTTTGCTTTCGATAATCCAATCAAAGCTCCCGCCACAGTCGTTTTACCCGTTCCGCCTTTTCCGCTAAGTATCACAAGACGCTTCATTTCACAGCCTCCCTTACTTTATCAAGCAGGTCGTAAAACAAACTTTTTTTGGAATAATTTTCTCTCACTGCAATTTTTCCATTGGAATTTAGTTCGCCAAGTTCTTGGTCGAATGGTATTTTTTGAAATATTATAATTCCGTTTTTTATACAAAATTCTTCGGAAGGATTTTTTTCTTGCGTTGTTTTATTTAGCACGACGGCACATGGCTTTTTAAAGACTTTTATCAATTCATAAACCATTTCAAGGTTATGCGATCCAAAAACCGTAGGCTCGGCAACCAATAGGCAAAAATCAGCGTCTGCGATGCTTTCCATAACCGTGCATGCACTTCCGGGCGGACAATCGATAAAAACAAGCTCTTTTTCATCTTTGACTTTATTAAGCAAGTTTTTAATTATCGGCACACCCGACGCTTCGCCCGTTTTCAATTCGCCCGTTATGGTTTTTACATTTTCTGATATTCCCGTTTTTACAGTGCCAATAAATTTGTCTTTTTCATTCAATGCTTTTTGCGGACAAATCATAACGCAACCGCCGCAAGAGTGACACACTTCGTCAAACACAATAAGTTCTTTTGCGTATGCAAGAGCGTTAAATTTACAAAATTCAACACATTTTTTGCAGCCCGTACAAAGATTTTTGTCTATCGAAGGTATTTTGACAAAAATATCTTCTTTTTTTATCGTCGTTGGTTTAAAAAACAAGTGTCCGTTTGGCTCTTCCACATCACAGTCTACATAAACAGCTTTGTTTGCCGCCAATGCAAGATTTACGGACACCAGCGTTTTTCCAGTACCGCCTTTTCCGCTCAATACCGCTATTTTAGCCGCCATGTCCGTGAAACCCTGGATGAATATTAGTCAAAGGTTCTAGCTTTCCTTTTTCATATAAATCAAAATTTTCCATAGCTGAGTTTCCCTGCGTTCTATACAGTTTTACACTAGCGTCAGCCAAAACCTTTGCGGAATTTTCGCCGCAACGTGGGGTCAGGACTATTTCCACATTTTTGTCGAGCAAAAGTTGAGCGGCCTTGATTCCTGCTCCGCCTATGCTTTCCGCCGCTTCATTAACAATAAAGTCAAAAGCGTTTGAAACTGTGTCTTTTATCATATAAAAGGGTGTGCGTCCAAAGGACGGACATATTTCCGTTTTTGTATTATTATCATTTACAGGTACTGCAATTTTCATTTTTTCTCCGTTTCTTTTATTAGTTTATTATAAATTATGATAGTTTTTCGTCGTCGATAGCTGGATGATTTCCGCAACGATTACGCCGTCCGCAGCCTCGACCGCAATTGGCACGGTTTTGCTGGCACAGTGTGTATTCGCCGCCTTCAATAACGAGATTTTTTCCGTTTACAATTGCATCGGCTATTTTTTTTCGAGCGTTATCATAAATACCTTGCACTGTTGTGCGTGCGACATTCATCTGCTCGGCGCATTCTTCTTGTTTCATACCTAATGAATCTATCAAACGAATAGTCTCATATTCGTCCACAGTTAAAATTTGGGTTTCTTCCGCTCCGCCAATTGGTCCAAAACGATTGTTTTCGGGCAGACCGCAAACTCTTCTCCATTTTTTTGGTCTTGGCATTTTTCACCTCTTTGAGAAAGCCTTTTGGGGGCGTCCCCCCATAGCTTTCGTCTTTTTTTCTAACTTAAATTATTTTTCTAATTGTTTTTTGATAGCTTCCAGTCTTTTTTCTAAACTCTCTTTTTCTGCAACAAGCGATTGATTTGTTTGAGTAGCAGTTTGCGTAAAAATTCTGCCACGACCACGATTACAACCACACCTAAAACCCAAACCAAAACCTAAGCCCGACCTAGGTCTAGCGATAGCGCATGAGCCGAGTCCTCGACCTGTCGTAGCTCCTTGTCCGATTGGTCCTGTTCCGTCTCTATAAGGCATTTGTTTCGCCTCCAATTATAATATTTTTGACATATGTCATATATTATTATACGCAGTTTCTGACAAATGTCAATAACTATTTGTAAATTTTTTTGTAAAATACATAAAAATCGCCGCAAAACGGCAATTTTTTTTTGTTTGTGAAATTGAAATGACTGTAAATCAGTCGTATCTGCCTTTATAAAGTTCTTTTGCTTTTTTCGTGTATTTTTTTATAAACTCGGTTTTGCTTTCCGTATAAGCGTTACGGTTGTGTTCAAATTTCTTCCACAACTTAAGTTTAAGTTGTTCATATTCTTTGGCTATTTTAAGGTTGTTAATCAAATAATCTCTAAAATACAGTTCGTCATTATCGCCCCTTTGTCTTAGATGCAAGTGAAAAACTTTTTCGCTAAAACCTTTTTCGGTGTAACCTTTGTTCAGAGATGTTTTTGTGTCTTCTTTTGACATTGTAAGATAACCGCCATCAGTAAGCAAACTTTCAATTTTTCCCCAGTCTGCGTCAAAACTTATCTCAGCCAAAATATCAACAATCGGTTTTGCCCATATCGTACTCACTGCCGTACTTCCGATATGACTAATGCGTTCTAATCCATAACCAGAAAGAAGGTCAAGTAAAAATTCACTTTCATCTTCATACCATTTTCCCCAACAAGGGTTATGTTCTGCAAGCATAATCGGAAAGAGTTGCCACAGCTCTTCATTTGTCATTTCAGAAAGTTTTTTGTTCATTACAAATTTACCGAATATTTATTGAGATCCACGCCAAAAATGTGATATTTTCCGTCGTCGCTAAATCCGAGTTTTTTCAGTACGTTTATCGAGCCTGTGTTTTCGGGGTATGCGAAAGCCACCAACTTTTTCCATCCGTAAACATTTTTTGCGTAGTTTTTTGCTGCTTTTGCCGCCTCATAAGCGTAACCTTTACCCCACTCCGACTGTTTTAACGCATACAGAAGTTCGACGTCGCCAGTCTGCCCAACAGGCAAAAATCCGCATTGGCCGATAACCTCATTCGTATCTTTTTTTAAGATTATCCACACTCCGAAACCATATTTTTCTCGTATGCCATTATGCTTGCCAAAATTGCTTTCCATTTCCTCTTTTGTTCTGTTTTTTCCGTCGCCCAAAAATTTTGTAACTATGGGGTTAGTCATAATTTCTACATACTGTTCTTTGTATTGACTTTGAAAATTTATCAAGGCAAGTCTTTCGGTTTCTATCTGTATCTCAGTCATTTTTCTTTCTCCCAAAATTAAAGCTAAAAATATGATATCATCGACTTATACATATTGCAAGAGTAAAAAGATAATCAAACAAAAAGCATCGGATATAGATCCGATGCTTTGTTAATACATCTAATAACTAAAAATTACTCGTATACTTTTACAGTTCCGTCTTCGGTTACTTCTATTGTCATCCCGTCTTTGACATAATTGAGAAAATCGTCGCCAAGTTTATCCACGCCAACAATATAATTTTCTTCCCAGTTCTTTGCCAAAATCAGTCCTGCAAGCGCAAGACTGTCAGCTTCTTTGCTAAACAGCATTGCGCCAAAGTTTATACCCATTTGGCAAGAAGTTTGGAGTATCATACCGCCTGTCGTGCTGCCAATAGTCACGGGCAAGCAAAAAACTTTACCAGTCATAGGCTTGCCGTATAAATCGGGGTTGTTTTGGTCGGAACAGATAATGGGTTGAGCTTTCATAGCGCTTTTTTGTAATGACGCCAAAGTATTAAAGCCAACGTGAGAAACAACAGCTTCACCTTTAAACGTGCCGCCCGTAAGCGGTCTGCCTTTAAATTCTTTCATTATTCCGTCCCTCCTTATCTCGTTATTGTTTCCAAAATATCTTTGTCCATAAGATATTTTGCATTGGAATAAGTGCGAAGTTTGTTGCTGCTTGTAATAATCGGCTTGCTCTTTTCCAAAGGATTGTTTGTATACATTAGCGGACAGATTGACGAAAGTCTGACCCCGTACGACAAAAGTTTTTGATAATTTTCCGTTTTACGGAATTTTTCTGCCACCGCAGGCGCTGCTGTGATAACCGTTTGGGTATTGACTTTCTTTTTACCGTGTTCGTTGAGTTTTTGCCCGATATGTTCTGTCCACCAGTTGAGTTGCTTGAATGTGGCGTGCGGACAACCAATAAAACAAAGTTTTGGTTTTGCATCGGGGTTTTTCCACATAACGGGGTAAGACTTATAAACACGCTCGATTTCATGGTCATCAATAACATATACTTTTGCGTCTGACAAAATCAAATCTTTGCCCTTTTCTTTGGCTTCTGGAGTAACGTTGTCGATGTGATACAACCCAACCGCTCCGTTTGACGCCGTTGCCGCACCAAAATCTTTGAGATACGAAATTACGTCTTCGTTTATCTCAGTGCCAATCCATTTGTCAAGCCCTTTAATGTACGGTACGTCTTCCACCACTTTCATACCGATAGCGGAACCAAGTATCTGCGCTTCGGGTTTTTTGGTTGTCTTAACTTCCACAATCCATTTTGCCTTTCTGCCTTCGTCTTTCATAAAGCCGTAATTTAAAGCACGGCAAGCGATGGATTGGAAAATATCTATCATACCGCTGTTGCGGTTACATCTTGCACCCAAAACACTGTTGGCAAACACGACTGCGGAACTTTCCGCCCAGCCTATCGCTTCGCCGTATTTTGGCTTGTTGCCAACGTCGTCTAGGTAACAAGCACAAGTAAAACTATCGCTATCTTTCAACCCGATTTTTTTGAGCTGTTCTTCATAATCTTTTTGTTTTGAATACATAAACTTTGAAAAAACCAGTTTTTCTATCGGATTACATTTTACATTTTCATAGTCGATAGGTCTTGGGTCTGCGGTGAATCCATACGGCGCTTTGATACCTGCGGCTATTATCTCGTCCATAATTTTGTATACGGGCGTAATCATTTTCAACCCAAAACTTGTAACAAGGTGTCCGCAATTTTTTACGGGAACAAAATCAGTCGCTCCCACTGCTTCGCCAAACATTACGAGAGTTTTGAGTATTTTTGCCATTACTTCGCCTTGACTGCCGTCCAGTATGGCTTTTTCTTCGGCGGTTAGTTTCATTTTTGTCATTTCTCTTAACCCCCTTTTATTAGATACTGCGGGCTTTTCTGTACGCACTCTTTATTGCTGCGTGCATTTGTCCGCATACATTACTATCGCCTATGTTGTAAACTTCTTTTGCTATATGAGCGTTTAGTATATCGTAATACAATTTGCAGTTTGGTCTGTTGCCCGATGCAAGCACAACCATATCGCATTTTACTGTGATTTCTTTGCACTCGTTTCCAACTTTTTTCGCCAAAGGATTAGAGATATTTTCTGGCAAAATCGGATGCCAAGTCACAAGCGGATTAGGTTTGTTTTTATGAGTGTTCATAACGAGCGTTGCTTTGCCATCTTCAACTTTTTTGAGTTTTGTGCAGTTTAACAAATCCACATGCGCTTTTTCAAGGTAGTGCAACAAATGTCCACGGTTTGCAGTACAGCTTTTCGCCATAAACTGCTCCATCATCTCCACCAAAATAACGTCTTTATTAAGCTCGTATTTTAAAAAATATGCCGCTTCGCAGCCGACGTCGCCGCCGCCTACAACAAGCACCGTATTTGCTTTTTCCACTAATTTCGGATTTTCGATAACGTCGACAGCATAAACAACGTTTTTGCCGTCAATTCCTTCCACGCACGGTTTTGTCTGAACGCTACCGCCGCCAACCATAATAACATCATAACCTTTGTCTTTTAGCGTTTCGGTCGTAACTGTGGTATTGAGATAAATGTTAAATTTTCCGCCTTTTTGCCAAAGTTTGACTTGGTCTTCCAAATAGCCGATAAAACTAGCCATTTCATACTTAATTTTTGGCAAAGAACCTATATATGCGCTTCCGCCAATGTGTCCGCTCTTTTCGTATACGTCTACTGTATGACCTTTTTGGAGCAATACGTCAGCAGCGGTAAGTCCCGCAGGTCCGGCTCCTACTATCGCCACTTTTTTTGTGACTGCATCCGTCTGCGTAATAGGCGGAAGTTCAAGTTCGAAACTGCAACGCGCGTTAACTGCGCATTGCGGATGTCCACCGTCGACAAATTCGTTGATACAACCAAGCTGACAACCTATACACGGGCGAATATCGTTTACATCGCCTCTATAAGCTTTGTTTGCCCATTCGGGATCGGCAAGTACGGGACGACCAAGCATAATCATATCGCATTTTTCGTCGCGCAACGCTTTTTCAGCCAAATCGGGATAACCGAGTTTTCCAACGCCTACTACGGGTACTTGTTTACCCAAGTTGGATTTTATATTGTTTTGCTTGAAATAATCTTTTACTATTTTTGAGATTGAAAGGAAACATCCAGCGGGCATACTTGCGGGAGGATGCGGCAGCCACCAGTTGTCGTAACAGCCAAGGTCAACGTCGAACATATCGACGCCCGCTTTTACTAAGTCCGCCATAAATTTCAAAGTTTCTTCAACCGTACGACCGTTGCGGAATTTCTTTAAGCTTTTTTCTGTTTTCATTTTGTTGCCGTACACTTCGTTAAGCATAAGCGACAAATCTATACGATACATAATGGGGAATTTCGGTCCTACGCGCTTGCGTATTTCTTCCACAGCCTCGATGCCGAATACTTCGGGATTGTGGTAGCGTCCGAATTTTCTGCGGTTATATGCGCCGTTTGTCATTTGTTCAAGCAAATATCCTTCGTGTCCGTGCAGATAAACGCCGTCGAAATTGCAGGCTTTGCCGTCTGCCGCGCCTTGTCCAAACTGTTTTACAACCTTTC
>DAOPIV010000035.1:0-10724 GCA_035399325.1 Clostridia bacterium
TTGATTTTGAGTATCGGGACGGACGCTTACGGCAAAGACTTGAAAAAAATAATAAAAGCAACAAAAATATTGGGGCAAACAAAAGACGCTTGTTTTGCAGGTTCACTGCCATTGGAATACCGCTTTATGTGGCAAACATACGCAACGGGCAGTAATATTTTGCCGAGAGACGTTTTTCGTTTTGTTAAAAAGAAACAATCAAGACGGGGTACTGTTGCCGCCGTTATCGCTGTGATTTTCGCTATGGCGGTTGCTGTGTTTAGCATCGCAAGCGGCAAAATTGATAATTTTGTGGTATTTGGCGCAGCTTTTTCCGCTTTGTTTTTCGGGGCGGCATTGCTTTGGATAAATTTTGTTTTTTCAACAAGGGAGAAAAAAATCACTCTTAGTGTAGCTAAGCTGATTGGATATATGGATGCGGTTTTTGGAAAAAACAAAGGCGAGATTAGCGCAGACGGCGAAATTGACGAAAAAGCTACGGATGAACTAATAGAAAAAATAGAATTTTTACGTGAGGGTGGAGTACCCCAGTTTAACGCCCAAAAAATAGCGTCCTTGCTTTCCACTGAAAAGTTGTCGCAAAAAAGAACCGTTGAACAGCAAAAAAAACTTAATGAAGCGCTAAACGGACTTGTGCAAATCATTTCCTACAACAGTAAATAAAATAAACTTCAAAGTTTTATAAAGAAAGATAAAAGGAGAAATAATCTCCTTTTATTTTAATTTTATTTTGCAGACAAAAACCCAACGGAAACATAACATAAGCTAGTTTGGTATTTTAAAAGAATGGTCAATATATAAAAAATTTGGTATAATAAATTGAATGGATATCAAGCAAAAATTGAAACTTCTGCCGGACAGCCCCGGGGTATATATTTATTTCGACGACCAAAAAAATGTGCTTTATGTCGGCAAAGCGAAAAATCTCAAAAAAAGAGTGCATCAATATTTTTCGCCCAACATTAAGCAGCAAAAAGTTGCGGCGATGCTTTCGCATATGGCGGATTTTCGCTATATAATTACACCTTCCGAAGCTGACGCATTATCACTCGAAAACAATTTAATAAAAGAATATATGCCGCCTTACAATATTTTGCTCAAAGACGACAAAGAGCATAGCTATGTTCGAATAAATGCAAAGGCGGATTTTCCAAAGCTTACTTTCGTCAGAAAGCTTGCCAATGATAAAGCAAAATATTTTGGTCCTATTGGTGGTAGTATTCGAGAGATGTCAGAGCTGTTAAATTCCGTTTATCCTACGATAAACTGCAATTACAATTTTGAAAAACTGCCAAAAAACTTTCGTCCGTGTCTAAATTATTTTATAGGACGCTGTCCTGCTCCGTGCGTGGGAGCGGTTACCAAAACAGAATATAAAGAAACCATAAAAAAAGTTATGGCTTTACTAAACGGAGAAGACGCCGAAGCAAGAAAAATTTTGACGGCAAAAATGAGCGAAGCCGCAGAACAAGAAAAATATGAACAAGCGTTGGAATACAAAAACCAAATTGCAATTTTGAACAGAATTTGCGCACGAATAACGGAAATTACAAAACAAGTCGATTACGATATTTTTTGTATTTGCGGCAATGGCGAAAACGCTATTGTTAACGTAATGATGGTGCGAAAAGGCAGAACAGTCCTTTCGGAAAATCATTCCGCTGTGGATGCGGGTTTGGACGAATCGCAAACACTGACAAGTTTTTTGGCGGCTTACTGCGACGGAGAAAATAATTTGTCAAAAGAGATTTTGGTAAATTTGCCTGTTGACGGAGAGATTTTGGAAGAGATTTTATTAAAACGGTACAATCGCAAAATATCAGTCATTTGTCCGCAAAAAGGCGTCAAGAAGCGACTTATTGAAATGAGTTATGAAAACGCAAAGGAAAAACTGGAAAAAAGCCAGTCGCAGCTTGACAAAAAATACAATACCACTATCGGTGCGTGCGTGCAGTTGAAAGAAAGTTTGGGGTTAACCGCATATCCGCAAAGAATAGAGTGTTACGACATCAGCAATATTAGCGGTGTGGACAAAGTTGCTTCTATGGTGGTATTTACGGGCGGACAAAAAGACGCAAAGTCTTACCGCAGATTTAAAATAAAAACTGTGGAAGGCGCAAATGACTTCGCATGCATGGAAGAAGTTTTGTCGAGACGATTACGCCGAATTGAAGAAAATGACGAAAGATTTGGCGCTAAGCCCGACTTGATTGTCGTGGACGGCGGTTTGGGGCAGCTTGAATACGCAAGAAGAGCATTGCAAAGCAGCGGAATTGAGCTTGTATCCTTAGCAAAAAGAGAAGAGCTTGTTTATACGCTTACGAGCAAAGAACCGGTAAGGTTGCCGAGAAACAGTTACGCATTAAATTTACTTGTCAATATTCGAGACGAAGCGCATCGGTTTGCAATCACTTATTTTAGACAGCTGCACACAAAAAACGGATTAAAGTCGGTTTTGTCGGAAATTGAAGGCGTTGGCGAAAAGAGGCAAGTCGAGCTTGTCAGACATTTTAAAAACGTGGAAAATATTTCAAATGCCAGCGTTGAACAAATTATGGAAGTCGGCGGCATAAATGAAAAAACAGCGAAAAATATATACGATTATTTTAATAAATAAAGGATGAAAATGAAGTACAAACTTGTTGTTACAGATTACGATTACACATTCGCAAACACGCCCAATACCCCCTCCCAAAAAAATATTGATGCCGTCAATAAATACAGAGAAAAAGGCGGATTGTTTACAGTGGTAACGGGCAGAATGACTTGCGGTATTCTACACAAACTCAAAGGCATTGAAACGGATTTGCCGATTTCGTCCTATCAAGGTGCGGTAGTTTATGACCGAAAGCAAGACAAAATAATGAAAGACTGGAATATGTCAACGCAAAAAGCCATCATGCTGCTGGACGAATTAACTGAGCGAGGGTATGAGTACAATACTTACATAAATGATGAACTTTGGCTCCCACGAGAATACGCAAGAACAGGCGACTATTGCGAAGCAAACAATATCAAATTTCGCATTCAACCAAATTTGAGAGAGTTTATTTTGGATAACAATTTTACTATACCCAAAATGTTGATTGTATTACCGCCGAAAGAAGCAAAAAAACAGGAAAAGTATTATTCTCAAAAATACAAAGATATTCTCACCGTTACCCGTTCCTCGCCAATATTTTTGGAATTTACAGATATTACGGCAAGTAAAGGCAACGCATTAAAATGGATCGCAGATAACTATGGCATCGATAGAAAAGAAATTCTGTGTCTTGGCGACAGCACGAATGATATTTCTATGCTAGAATACGCAGGACTCGGCGTTGCTATGGGTAACGCAATGGACGAAGTAAAGGCGAAAGCCGACGTCGTAGCCGATACATGCGAAAACGACGGCTTTGCAAAAATAATCGAAGAATATTGCTTGTAACAAATGGTTATTGCTATAAAAAAGCAAGTCAAATAGCTTGACATAAACTGTTTGCGATTATATAATGTCTTTTGCAATAAAGAAAACAAATGTCAGAGGTGTATATACAATGAAAGAAAAAATCCATCCCAATTATCACGAAGTCACGGTAACGTGCGCTTGCGGTGAAACCTTTAAAACGGGCTCTACCAAACCCGGCGACACAATAAAGGTTGAAATCTGCAACAAGTGCCACCCATTCTTTACAGGTAAACAAAAACTTATTGATTCAGGCGGACGTGTAGACAGATTCAAAAAAAGATACGGTATGTAACAAAACACTTTACAAAGAACGGAAGGGTACAGATTATTGCTGTACCTTTTTTTGTATAAACGGTTAGACACGAGGTTATTGAAACGATGAAAGACAAAAAAAAGACTGTTCAGATTGCGGGACAAGCGGTAATAGAAGGCGTAATGATGCAGGGCGTAAGCTCAAGAGCATTGGCAGTGCGTGACGAAGCAGGCAATATTCGTATTGAAAGTGAAAGACTCAAACCAAAATCAAAAATAAGAAAAATTCCTTTTATTAGAGGTATTGTAAATCTTGTTCTTTCGCTTTTTTCAGGTACAAAAGTTTTGATGAAATCTGCGGAAGCGGCGGCGGAAGAAGTCGATACTACAAACGGAAAAGGTCTAAACGCAATGTTGTTTATGTCCGTGTTGCTTGGTTTTGGTTTGGCAATCGGGCTTTTTGTGCTGTTGCCTACGGCAATTACCGAATGGATTTTCAATATAAACAACAAAATGTTAAAGCTTGTGATTGATGCGGGAATAAAAGTAATAATTATGGTTGGATACTTTGCCGCTATTTCCAGGATGAAAGATATTCGCCGAATTTTTATGTATCACGGTGCAGAGCACAAAACAATATCTTGTTTTGAACAAGGCAAAGAACTGACTGTGGAAAACGTAAGACCTTGTACCAGACAGCACGACAGATGCGGCACAAGCTTTATTGTTTACGTTATTATTATTTCTATCATACTTATGTTACTGACGGGACTCATTGCGCAAGCATCAGGCTTTAATGCGTATTTTGACAAAATTTGGGTACGGTCTTTGATAAAGCTGGCTCTTCTTCCGTTCACAGCGGCAATCAGCTACGAAATACTTATGCTGTTTGCAGGCAAAAATTTTTGGCTCATTAGACCTCTTAAATGGCTGGGTAAGCAAATGCAAAAAATTACCGTCAGAGAACCCGATGACGATATGATAGAAGTCGCTATTGCGGCACACAAGGCCGTTCAAAAAATGGATGCGGACGCCCAAATGGCGGAAACTCATTTTCCCGCACCTGTAACGCTTGGCGAGTTCAAAAAAAGCGTAGAACCCTTATTAAATTACAAAACTATTGAAAGCAGCGACGTTGACTGGATTTTGTGCTCCGTTTTGGGAGTAAAACGTAATCAGCTTAATGACAAAATCAGCGTGCCTTTTGGTTATGGCGTGAGAATTGAGAAAATGCTTGAACGCTGTGCGAAAGGCGAACCTTTACAATATGTCTTGGGCAATACCGAGTTTTGCGGAAATTTGTTCAAAGTAAATGAAGGCGTTCTTATTCCCCGTATGGAAACGGAACTTGTTTGTGAAGAAGTGACAAAGCAAATCGGCGACAAAAGGCGAAAAGTGCTTGACCTTTGCTGCGGCTCGGGATGTATTGGCATCTCGGTTGCCTTAAAAACAAAATGTTATATCACTTGTTCCGATATTTCTCCCGAAGCCATAAAACTCACGAAGAAAAATGCAGATTACTATAAGCTTTCTATAAACATAGTAAAAGGTGATATGCTTGCACCGTTTAACAGCAAATTTGATATAATAGTATGCAATCCGCCTTATATAAAGACTGACGTTATTGAAACGCTGGACAAAAAAGTAAAAGACCACGAACCACGCCTTGCACTCGACGGCGGAAAAGACGGACTGGAATATTACCGCTATCTAGCGAAAAATGCACCCAAAAGATTATACGACGGCGGTAAACTTATTTTGGAAATAGGATATGACCAAGCCGATGAAGTGCGGCAAATACTAGAAAACAATTTTGTGGTAGAGGAGATAAAAAAAGACTACGGCGGCAACGATAGAATTGTCGTCGCAACGGTAAAATAATATGTTTGACAAACTTGAAAATTTGAAAAAAAGATACGAATGGCTGTCCGAAGAAATTTCAAAAGCGGAAGTCATTGCGATAAACAGCGAATGGCGAAAGCTCGTAAAAGAACACAGCGGGCTTCAACCTGTCGTGGAAAAATATCACGAATGGAAAACGCTTGAAAAACGCCTGAAAGATTCTTTGGAACTCGTTGCAAAGGAACACGACAAAGAACTCGTGGAACTACTGCACGAAGAAATAACCGAGCTTAAAGAAAGCAAAGAAAAAGCCGAAGAAGAGCTAAAAATATTGTTATTGCCCGTAGACCCCAACGACGAAAAAAACGTTATTGTGGAAATCCGTGCAGGAGCGGGCGGAGAAGAATCGGCGCTTTTTGCCACTGAAATACAAAGAATGTATTACATGTACGCAGAGAAAAACCGTTGGAAAATTGATGAAATCGACATAAACGATACGGAGCTTGGCGGATTAAAAGAAGCTACATTTATGGTGATTGGCAGCGGTGCATACAGTAAATTCAAATACGAAAGCGGTGTTCACAGAGTCCAACGTGTGCCCGAAACTGAATCACAAGGACGTATACACACGTCCACAATCACGGTGGCAATCTTGCCCGAAGCAGAAGACGTTGAAATAAATATTGACGAAAAAGACTTGAAAATAGACACTTATCGCAGCAGCGGCGCAGGCGGACAACACATAAACAAAACAGAAAGTGCAATAAGAATAACACACATACCCACGGGAGTAGTCGTTTCCTGTCAGGAAGAACGAAGTCAAGTGAAAAATCGTGAAAAAGCAATGAAAATGCTAAAAAGCAAATTGTATGACATCTACCAAACGGCTGCGGACAAAGAATATGCGGACAGACGCAAAACCCAAGTCGGTACTGGCGACAGAAGCGAAAGAATACGCACATATAACTATCCGCAAGGAAGGGTAACCGACCATAGAATAGGTTTTACGTCCTACAATCTGACGGAATATCTTAACGGCGATATAGACGATATGATAGAAGCGTTACGAATAGCCGACCAGACGGCAAAACTGCAAAAAGCCGATTAAAACAAAAAAAGACAGAGTAATACAACAAATTAAAAAACAAATTTACTCTTGAATTTCAAATTATATGTGCTAAAATAAAGTTAGTATAAATAAGGAGAAAATATGATAAATCTTATTTACGGAGGCAAAGGCAGCGGAAAAACAGCCGCTATCGTAGCCTTGGCAAATGAAAATGTAAAAAAAGCGAAAGGTTTCCACATCTATATTGACAAAAGCAATTCCCGTATGCACGATCTTGACCACGATGTAAAACTTGTGGACGCAAAAGAATACGGCATAAACACAGCGACTGAGTTTGTCGCATTTATTAAGGGAATGGTTGCGGTAAATTACGACATAGAAAAAATTTACATCGACAATTTGTGCAAAATTATCACAGCGGAGCTAAATGATATTGAAAGCGTTTTTAGCGGAATAGAATATATTTCGTCGCTTATGGGGGTAGACTTTGTCGTAACGGCAAATGCGGAAAAAGACGAGCTACCAAAATTTTTACACAAATATCTATAAAGCCTTATGCTTTACCTCGGCAGAGCGCCGGGGTTTTATTTTAATATTGATTTAAGCTATTTGTGAAATAATGTTAGCGGGTTACGGCTTGTCAAACAAGGTGTTTTTTGCTAGAATTATAACAAGCTAATTGGAGAAAATTTATGGAAGACAAAAAAACTATTTTCAGCGGCGTACAGCCGTCGGGAACCCCCAGTATAGGCAATTATTTGGGGGCGATAAAAAATATGGCGGCGATGCAGGACGGATACCGCAGTATCTATTGTATCGTTGATATGCACGCAATAACAGTAAAACAAGAACCCGCCGAGTTAAGAGAAAAAACAATGAAACTGCTTGCGTTATACCTGGCTTGCGGTATCGACCCGACCAAGAGTATCATTTTTGTTCAGT
The DNA here is from genome assembly GCA_035399325.1 of Clostridia bacterium. Lineage (GTDB taxonomy): Bacteria > Bacillota > Clostridia > Christensenellales > CAG-314 > JAQUSX01. The sequence continues at coordinate 7,557 of DAOPIV010000035.1, forward strand.
CGCACGTATCCGCACATGCGGAACTGGCTTGGATTTTGAATTCGCTTGCGTATGTCGGTGAAATTAACCGAATGACGCAATATAAGGACAAAATTGCAAAACATAAAGATAATATAAATGCGGGACTTTTAACATACCCCATTCTTATGGCAAGCGATATTTTGCTTTACAACACAGATATAGTGCCCGTCGGACAAGACCAAAAGCAGCATTTGGAGCTGAGCAGAACTCTTGCGGAAAGGTTTAACAGTCGGTATTCGCCAACTTTTACAGTGCCTGAACCGTTTATTCCAAAGATCGGGGCAAAAATTATGAGTCTTACAGAACCTACCAAAAAAATGTCAAAGTCCGACGAAAACGAAAACGCCTTTATTTCAATGACGGACGACGAAGCGACGGTTATGCGAAAACTAAAAAGAGCTGTGACCGATAGCGACACCGAGATAAAATACGCCGCTAATAAACCCGGCGTAAGCAATCTACTGACGATATACTCGCTTTGTGAAGGAATAACAATAAAAAAGGCGGAAGAACGCTTTGCTGATAGCGGTTACGGCGAACTGAAAGAAAAAACAGCGGAAAGCGTCATAAAAGTGCTTAAACCCATACAACAAAAACAAAAAGAGATACTATTAGATAAAGAATATTTAAACAGCGTGATAAAAGAAGGCGCATTAAAAGCAGAAAACATTGCAAGAAAAACTTTGGCAAAAGTTTACCGCAAAGTAGGCTTTATTCCAAGGATATAAAAATTTATGTTTGGATATATAGCGATAGACAAAACGAAACTAAACGAAAAAGAAATCGGGCTGTACCAGACTTTTATGTGCGGCGTATGTTTGTCCACGAAAAAACATTTTGGAGAATATCCGAGAAATTTTATAAATTACGACATAAATTTCTTTAACGTTTTGTTTCATAGTTACCTAAAAAAAGACGTCACAATAGATTATGCAAAATGCGTTTCATCACCCCTCAAAAAACGGTCTATGATAACACCCGATGATTTGACAGATAAAATCGCAGCGGCTAATGTAATACTAAATTACTACAATCTTTATGATGATGTTTTGGACGGCGGCTCAGTAAAGAAAAAAACTTTACTTAACCTGATGAAAAAATCATACACAAAGGCAGAAGAATTTTTGCCCGAACTTGAAACAAGCGTAAGGGAAAACTATGAGGACTTACGCAAGCTTGAAAAAGAAAACTGCGATATTTTAGATAAAACTTGTCACAGTTTCGCAAATTTGTCCCGCTCTTTTTGTGACATAATTTTGGGTGAAAAAACAAATTCTGTAATTAGCGACTTGTGTTACAACGCTGGGAAATGGGTCTACCTTATCGACGCTTTGGACGACCTAAAAAAAGATTTTAAAAAAGGCAATTTCAATCCGCTTATTGCGGCTTTTGGAAATTTTAAAAACGAAGAGCAGTTTATTTGTGACAACAAAGAACAACTAACCTTCATTTTTTACGCAACCCTAAACAAAATAGCATCATGCTACAATGATTTAAACTTGACAAAATATGTGTGTTTGTTGAATAATGTTATATATGAGCAGATTCGCTCAAAGACAAAACAAACGCTGGAGAAATTCGACAGGGAGAAACAATGAGAAAAAATCCATACGATATTTTACAAATAAATTCCGACGCTACAAAAGAAGAAATCGAAGAGGCTTATATAAGACTTAGAGATATTTATCGTGAGCAGCGTTACGAAAGGGGAGCAAGAGGCGAAGAGGCAGCGGAATTGCTTCAAGAAGTGGAGTTTGCATATTCCGAAGCTATGCGAGAAGTTAATTCTCGTCACACTTCTTCAGAAGGAAGCGAACTTTATGAAAGAATAAAAGCTCTCATAAAGACTGGAAATTACGATGCGGCACAAAATTTATTAGACGACTGTTCGGTAAGAGATGCGGAATGGCACTACATTCAGTCCACAGTGTATTTTCAAAAAAGCTGGTATATAGAAGCGAAAAAACAGCTGGAATATGCCATTCAACTTGAGCCAAATAATATTAAATATACAAACGCACTTGATAGACTAAACAAATATTTGGCGTCAAACACTATTTCGCCCGACCAACTAAGAACAACGACAAGACCAGTTGACGACAATGATTTTTATCCCAACAACGGCACTTGCACGGGCAGTTGCTGTGGCGATGTATGCCTTGCAAACCTTTGTGCAAATTGTCTTTGCGGCGGTTGCAGATAAAAAAACAATTTGTAAATAAAATAAGATATTTTAGATAATAAAAAGAGAATTTATAGTAATTCTCTTTTTTTGTTTTATCTCAACATATAATATCAAAAATAAAAACAATTCAGGTAGACCCGAATTTTATTGCGGAAAAAATATTTGGATAAATAAACCGCAAATTGCAAATTTTTCTAAAAGCCTATGTATTCCACTCCCAAAAGCAAAACTTCGTTAATTTTTGTGTCGGCAAGCTCGTAATAAACCGCTTTGCCCGCACGGGAAAACCTTACAACGCCCATAGAACGCAAAAGTTTTAATTGATGTGAGATTGCGGTTTGATTCATTTCTAATAATCTGGCAAGGTCGCCCACGCACAGCCGTGACATTGCAAGAGCGGAGAGTAATCTCAGACGGTTGCCATCCGAAAGCAAAGCGAAGAAATCCGCAAGTTTTGTGGAAGAAATTTTGTCGGGCAAATAATAAGTAAGCTCGGTCATTGATTTATTGTCAAGCATAATATTTTGCTCCGCTAGGTACTTTTTTATTGTAGGACAGGCACAAATGCGGGTTTTGGCGCATATTGTAGTAAAAAAACAAGTTTTGGTGTAAAAAATTTTGGAGGGGTATTAAAAGTGGGTATAACGCAAGAATTGCTGTATTTGCTTTTGCTTTATGCGGTATTGGGCGAAAATCTTTCTTTAAACACTGCGCTACTGATTGCATTTGCGATAATGATTTTGGGACCATGCATAAGCAGGCTTTGTTGCAGGGGTGTCGCAGGACCTCCTCAACCGTTCGGTTTTGCAGCGTTAAATAATTTGGTATAAAAAGGCGTAAATTTATTATTTGTAAAAACTATTGACTTTGTCCATAATAAAGAGTAGAATGATTCTAACGCATAAGAAATGCGAAATTATCTAAAAGAGGTTATTACATGTTCCAAGACAAAGTCATCACTT
>DAOPIV010000036.1:0-10702 GCA_035399325.1 Clostridia bacterium
CATCGGCACGGTCGATTTTGTTGACCACTATTATAAGTCTGTGTCCAAGTTCAAGAGCTTTTTGCATAACGAAGCGTGTTTGGGGCATGGGACCTTCAACGGCGTCAACCAAAACCAAAACGCCGTTAACCATTTTTAAAACTCTTTCAACTTCTCCGCCAAAGTCTGCGTGTCCAGGTGTGTCTACAATATTAATTTTTACATCCTTGTAAAAAACCGATGTATTTTTTGCCAATATGGTTATCCCACGCTCTCTTTCAAGGTCGTTGCTGTCCATAACTCTATCCATAACCTGTTGGTTTTCACGGAATATTCCGCCTTGTTTTAACATTTCGTTTACAAGGGTGGTTTTGCCGTGGTCAACGTGTGCAATGATTGCTACATTTCTCAAATCTTTTCTGATAGTCAATTTTTTAATTCTCCATAACGTTTAAACGTCTTTACAAATATTAACAAAAAAAGTGAAAAGAACCTATCTTTTCACGCTAAAAATAATATTAACACTGCAGTAACTTTTTGTCAAACGTATTATGAGTAGGCGGAGTTGATTTTAACAAAACATAGTGTTATAATTAAATTAATGAAAAATAGAGAAAATTACAAAACCGAAATGCGTAATGCCGTAACAAAATTTTTGGCTGAGAACATAGACAAATCTTTAACCGCAAAAGAAATTTTGGTTTATCTAAACAGTGTGGGCATAAATGCCAATATCACGTCCGTGTATCGATATTTGGACAATCTTTGCAAAAGCGGAAGAGTCAAAAAATTTGTTTCCGAAAAAGGGCAGCTTGCGACTTTTCAATTTTTTGGCGAAAACTGTTGTGGTGAGCATCTGCACCTAAAATGTACGGACTGCGGGCAGATTATCCACCTTGATTGCGGATTTATGAATGAAATTTCCGAACATTTTTTTATAAAACACGGTTTCAAGCTTGACTGCGAAAACACCGTTATCTACGGCAAATGCAACAAATGTGCAAAACGGACAAAATAGTCCGTTTTTTTATTTTTTAAATTTTTTACTTTTGTCAAAACTATCTTTGTCTGTTTAGAAGGTGTAAAAAGAAAAAAATACCTCTTGACAATATTTAACAAAAAGTATTATAATCGAAAACGCAAACAAGTTGCGTTTTAAATTAATTTGGAGTATCTGACAAAAACAATGAAAAAATTTTTATGTATTATAATAGTCTTGGTTTTGTCTGCGGTTTTATTGATGGGTTGTGTCCCTTCTCAAAACGACGATAAACTAACGGTTGCGGTAACGATTGTGCCGCTGGCTGGATTTGTCAAGGCTGTTTGTGGCGACAAGGTAAACGTAATAACTATGATTCCGTCAGGATATAACCCGGCGACATATGAACCGACACCGCAGCAAATGGCGGAATTTTCCGATTCCGTAATATGTTTTGCAGTTGGAGTTCCTGCCGAAACAGCAATGTTAGCAGAAACCGAGGTAGCGATAGTAAGATTGCAAGATATTGTCGAAGATGTTTATACAGTACGATATTTTGAAGACGGCGGCAGTGATCCGCATATATGGTTATCTGTCAAGCGAGTTAAGGTTATGATTGGGGAAATAGCGGAGCAAATGTCAGCCATAGATCCAGCCAATGCGTATTTTTACACTGCTAACGCCCAAGAATATTTGTTGCAGTTGGACGAAGTCGACGGCGAGCTTGCCGCAGCGGTAGCTGAGATGGAAAGTAAACAGTTTATTGTTTTTCATCCCGCTTTCGGTTATCTCGCCGATGATTATGGTTTGACTATGATCGCCTTGGAAGAAGAGGGAAAAGAAGCGACAGCGGCGCATTTGCAAGAAGTGATAGATTTTGCAAAAGCGGAAGGCATAAAGGCTATTTTTTATCAAGAAGAAATAGACAGCAAACAGGCGCAAGCTTTTGCGGAAGAAATAGGCGGTGTTACGGTTATGCTTTCTCCCTTGGCGGAAAATTACATCGAAAATATTTTATCTATGATAAACACCATAAAAGAGGTCAACAATAAAAAATGACTGAAAACGCATTAAACATTACAAATCTTACCGCTAAATACGGCAAGAATATTGCATTGCAAGACGTCAATATGTCCGTTTGCAAAGGCGAGTTTTTGGCGGTAATAGGTCCTAATGGCGGCGGAAAATCCACTTTGCTTAAAGCAATATTGGGTTTGATTTCCTATGAGGGGAAAATAGATATTTTTGGAGAAAACAAGACAAGAGATATCGGCTATGTTCCCCAAATTTCGCTTGCCGAAAAAAAATTCCCGATTTCCGTTTTGGAAGTTGTGTTAACGGGTTTTCACAAAAAGACGTTAAATCCTTTTTTCAAGTATTCTCTCCCACAAAAAAAACACGCTATGGAAACACTGGAAAGGCTAGGAATTGAAAAACTTGCGGATAGACAGATTGACGAACTTTCAGGCGGCGAATTCCAAAAAACTCTGCTCAGCAGAGCATTGATTTCAAAACCAAAAATTTTGCTGCTTGACGAACCGACTGCAAACATTGACCCAAGCTCGGCAAAGGCTATTTATGCTCTATTGAAAGAATTGAATAAAACAATCACTATAGTGATGGCAACTCACGATTTGTTTGCAGTAAGCGACGGAGTGACAAAACTTGCGTGTCTAAACAAAACCTTGGTTTATCACGGCGAACCGAAACTCACGATTGATACAATGGACAATCTTTACGGTTGCCCCGTGGATTTGATTGCACACGGCGTACCGCACAGAGTTTTTGGACATCATGAGGAAGGCGAAAATGATTGAAGCAATTACAAAATATCAATTTTTACAGAAAGCGATATTAGCGTCCTTGTTAACCAGTATTGTGGCAGGTATCATTGGCGTCATTATCGTGCAAAAAAAGCTCGTTATGATGACGGGCGGTATTGCGCATACAACATACGGCGGAGTGGGGCTTGGGTATCTATTGGGAATAGAGCCAATCCTAGGCGGATTTCTGTTTGCGATAGGGGCTGCTTTTGGCATAGGCTATCTAAAACGCAAAGGCGGAGTTGATACCGATATTCTTATTGCCTTGTTTTGGTCGCTGGGAATGGCGGCGGGGGTTGCGTTTATTGGGTTTATGCCCGGTTACCCTCCCGATATTACATCGTATTTATTCGGTAATATTTTGTCTGTCACTTGGTTTGACCTTATAATGATGGGCGCTTTAACAATAATAGTTACATTATCCATACTGGTGTTTCTTGTTGATTGGAAAACGTATCTTTTTGACAGCGAATTTGCATATGTACGTGGGATGAAAACGGGATTTATGGAATATTGGCTGCTTATTTTGGTGGCGCTTACCGTCGTGGTACTTATTAGGGCTGCAGGAATAATGCTCGTTATTTCAATGCTGACTGCACCTGCGGCTTCGGCAAGACAACTCTCAAAAAAGTTTTCCGTTAACATTGCTTTGGCGATAGGTTTTGGCGTGGTTTATTGCTTGATAGGACTTGCCCTCTCGTATATATTAAATATCGCATCAGGGGCGACAATCATCGCCGTATCTGTTTTGGGATTTTGTTTGTGCATGGCGGGCGGAAAAATATTTAAACGCAAAACGCTCTCGGCTTCCTTATAAAAAATTATTAATTTTGACTATTGCAAAAATAACACATAAGTGTTAAAATTTACATTGGTATGAAAATATAAGGAAGGTAATTAAAATTTATTTATGAGCGTTAAAATTGCTTTATCAACTCAGTTGGACAGTTTGGGAGTATCGCCAAACTACAGACGGGCGTTGGAAAGTTTGGGTTGTGAAGTAGTTGATTTGCCGCTGGTGACAATGGACAATATCGACGAAATATTAAATGTTAATGACGGATTTATTTTGACGGGAGGCGCCGACATAAATCCGTTGCTTTACGGCGAGCAAAATCTTTACGCAACAAAAATCAATGAAGATAGGGATAACAGCGACGTTGTGTTGGCCAAAGCTTTGATAAACTCCAACAAACCGTTATTAGCTATTTGTCGGGGTATGCAGTTGCTCAATGCTGTTTGCGGTGGAACGCTTTATCAAGACCTAAGCAAACAAAATCCTGAATGCAAAATAAACCACCAGCAAATCGACCGTGCGTACGAGTATGTTCACAAAGTGAATATTCTTCCCGACACAAAATTGGCGGATATTTGCCCGTCGGTTATCAATGTAAACACCATTCATCATCAAGCGATAAAAAAACTGGGCAACGGTTTATCCGTAGCCGCAGTTTCTTTGGACAATATCATAGAAGCAGTGGAAATGAAGGACAAAAAGTTTGTTTTGGGAGTGCAATGGCATCCCGAAAGACTGACGACTTATAGCGAACACAACGCAATACTAAGTATGTTTGTGGATGAATGCGAAAGACAAAAAGCTTAAAAAACAAAACCGTCCGAATAAGGACGGTTTTTTTAATTATTCGATATTTTCGCTGACTTTTTCGATTTTTTGTTCTGTCAATTTTTCTATGCGTTCTGTTTTGTCCTCTTCCGTTTTTTCTTTTTCGGTCTTTCGCTTGCTAAAAAGACCTGCTCTGACACCTGAATTATTTTCCGTTCCTGTGAGTAACCTTTTGATATTGCCACGATGAGCAATGACAATAACAAGCCAAATAATTCCTATCGTTACCGTTACGGGTATCGCCACGCCGTCTGCGGTAAGGGCGGAATTTGTTAATGCATAAATGGCGGTATAAATAAACTGGGCGGTGATATTAAGTAAAGCAAAAATACTCATTTTGTCTGTCAAAAAAATTATCAAAACGGCAAAAGCAAGACATATTAAAGTCAAAACGGGATTTAGCACCAGCATTGCGCCAAGACTTGTCGCAACGCCTTTTCCGCCCTTGAATTTTAAAAACACGGGATACATATGACCTAAGACTGCACAAAGAGCAAGAAAAAATCCCGCAAAAATACTCAGTGAAAGATTACCCGTAAAAGCAAAAAACAAATATCTGCCGATGAGTGCCGCAATTACGCCTTTTGTTAAGTCACAAGTAAAAGTCAATGCGCCCATTTTAAGCCCGAAAGTGCGGACGACATTTGTAGTGCCCGGGTTGCCGCTGCCGAACTGTCGAATGTCTTGATGCTTGATTTTTTTTGAAAAAATAACGGCAAAATTGATGTTGCAAATCAGGTACACTCCCAGTCCTGCAACAAGCAACTGCCACCAGTAGTTTAGAATTATCATTTTGACCTCTTTATTGTTGTTTGGTAAGATAGAGTATATCAAAGCATACCCTTTTTTAGCAAGGAATATAAAGCAGAAATTGGCGAATTTAAGATTATTTTTTCACTTTTGATACAGTTTATGTATTAAAGTTCATTTAATGGCGATTTTACTCAAAATTTTTGTACTGAATCAAAAATCTAAACAAATAATAAAATTATGTAAAAATAGCTTAGTAGAATATTGTAATGATAAAAGATAAAAAAAGGAAAGGCGCTTTCGCCTTTCCTTGATTTTTATTTATACAAAATTTCTTATTTCAATTTGCGGGCTATCATTTCTTGCACGGCAAAAGAGATAACATCGTCGGCGTATTTACCAGGACCAAAGCCTGCGTCATAGCCAAGTTCTTTTGCAAGCTCGTGCGTTATACGAGCACCACCGCAGATAAGAATGACTTTACTACGCAATCCGTCGGCTTCCAATAGTTCTACCAACTCGGTAAGGTTTGTGATATGGACGTTTTTTTGCGTAACCGTTTGAGATACCAAAAGAATGTCGGCTTTAAGTTCTTTTGCTTTTGCGATAAATTCCTCATTCAAAACTTGGCTTCCCATATTGACGGCTTCTATCATATCGTATCTTTCCAGTCCGTAGTGTCCCGCAAAGCCTTTACGGTTCATAATGGCATCAATGCCTACGGTATGAGCGTCTGTGCCTGTGGATGCGCCCAAAACAACGATTTTTCTGCCAAAATTGTTTTTGATAAACTCGTTTACTTTTTCCATAGACATAGTTTCGGATTCTACAGTTTTCACTACTATACTGTCGTAGTTTATCGTATGGGTGCAACTGCCGTAAACAACGTAAAAAGTAAAATTGTCATCGAGTGTTTTGGACAAAGCCACGTTTGGTTCGGTAAGCCCCATTTTTTCAGCGTAAAGCCTTGCCGCTTCCGTGCCTTTTTCATTGTTGGGTATGGGGAGCGTGAAGCTTAGTTGAACTTTGCCGTCGTTCATTGTATCGCCGTAAGGCATAAGTTTTTTTGTGTTTAGTGTGGTATCTATTTTTTTCTTAGAAGTGTTATAAAGTCCTGAACTCATTTACTTTGCCTCCTTTAACATAATTTCGATAAAAGGATTGAAATAAATATCTGTTTTTGCAATTACGCCTTCCAAGCCTTTGCCTCCGTTTTGCGGACGTTTTATGTCGGCAAAAACTCCCCGTTCAAGAGAATTGAACAGTTTGTATTTTTCGATATCTTTTAGTAGTTCCGCTGCTTTTGTCAATACTTCGTCGGCACGTTTTTGCATAATACCGCCTTTTTTGAATTCTATCTCTTCGCCAAAGTCAGCCATTGTGTTGAAAATATATTGGGCATTTTCGATAGAAAGCGCACGGTCGGACATAAAGGGTGTGTGTATAGCTTCGGTCAGCATTCCAAGAAGGTGAATTTTTTGATTTGTCGTTATCGTAACCACATTAAACAAAGCGTCTTGAATATGCCCACGGAAAATGTTTCCCGTCATATATTTAGTCGGAGGCATATACTTTAGCGGTGCATTGGGGAAAATTTCTCTTGCCATTTGCGCTTGGGCAAGCTCCATCAAAAAACCGTTTTTGACGTCGGGATTGATTTCAAAAGCGTGACCGAGTCCCATTTGTTCTTCGGGCAATCCCGCAAGCAGAGCAAACTGCTCATTGAGTAACTGCGATGCAAGCACTGTATGCGCTTCTTCCACGGCGTCGGCAGTGGTGAGATAATTGTCTTCGCCCGTATTTATGATAACGCCTGCATAAGAGTTTATTACTCTGGAAAAATACTGGTCTATCATCGTGCGTTTCATATTTATGTCTCTAAACAGTATTCCGTAAAGAGCGTCGTTGAGCATAACGTCCAGTCTTTCCAATGCGCCCATAGCGGCGATTTCGGGCATACAAAGCCCCGAACAGTAGTTGCAAAGGCGAATATAACGTTTTTGCTTTGCACCCACTTCGTCCAAAGCCGCACGCATAAGACGGAAATTTTCCTGCGTAGCGTAAGTGCCGCCAAAACCTTCTGTGGTTGCGCCGTACGGCACGTAGTCCAGTAGACTTTGCCCCGTTGTGCGTATAACGGCAATAACGTCCGCTCCTTGCATCGCTGCGGCTTTTGCTTGGGTAATATCTTCATAAATATTACCCGTAGCAACTATTAGATATAGATATGGTCCGTCTTTTTCACCGTATTCGTGTAAAAATGCGTTACGTTTGCCGACGTTTGATTTTATGCGGTTTGCGGTTTCGGTCGCAACGGTAAAAATCTTTTTGCGAATTTCGTCGATATTATGGATTTTTATTTTTGTCAAATCCATTTCACCGCTGTCGATACGCTTTGCGATTTCGTCGGGAGTAATATCGCCGTATTCCGCCATTGCATTGCCGATATAGTAAGCCACGCCGTTGCCTAAACAATTTTTAGACAAAAGGTGGTCGACAACAACATTAGGCATCGGCACTTCGTATTTATTTACTCCGTCAATGCCTAAAAGTCGGCAAACGGCTCTTTCCACCGTTACGGTCGTGTGCAAATCGATATAATTTTGCGTGTCGGCGGCGATGCGTTTTGCCGAATTTCGAGCCTTGTCGACAAGTTTTTGATTTAGGTTAAGTTTGCTTTTCATTATTTTTTCCTTAGTGATTGCCACGTTTGTTTCTTTCCAGTCCGCTTGGTTCTAGAGAAAGCTTTTGTCCTTGCTCTAAGCCTGCCACGCCGATAAGTTTTTCTTTTTTGTTTCGGCATTCTTCGCAATGGCAGTCGCTTACGTAATCTGTCGGTTGTGTGTAAGTGGTAATAACGCCTTCAAAGTTTCGTAAGATTACTCTTTCGGGACTTTGGGAAATAAGATACGTCGGCATAAGCGGTATTTTGCCGCCACCGCCGGGAGCGTCTACAACGAAAGTCGGAACGGCAAAGCCAGACGTGTGTCCGCGCAGTCCTTCGATAATTTCAATACCTTTTGAAACGGGGGTGCGGAAATGTTCGAGTCCCATCGACAAATCGCATTGATAAATGTAATACGGACGAACACGAATTTTTACTAATTCGTGAACGAGTTTTTTCATAACAAACACGCAGTCGTTAATACCCGCAAGCAGCACGCTTTGGTTGCCCAAAGGAACGCCCGCATCGGCAAGCCTTGCGCAAGCCGCCGCCGATTCATCAGTGATTTCATTTGGGTGGTTAAAGTGTGTGTTCAGCCAAATGGGGTGATATTTTTTGAGCATATTGCATAGTTCGGGAGTTATGCGTTGAGGAGCAACGACGGGAGTACGGCTGCCGATACGAATAATCTCAACATGCGGAACAGCTCTAAGACGGCTGATTATACTTTCAAGCTTTTCATCGGATAGCATAAGTGGGTCGCCGCCAGATAGAAGCACGTCTCGCACTTCGGGGTGTTTTGAAATGTAATCAATACATCCGTCCACTTGACTGTCAGCCACAGCGCTGTCCGTTTGTCCTGCAAAACGTCTGCGTGTGCAGTGACGGCAGTACATTGAACACTGGTCTGTTAATAAAAACAAAACTCTGTCAGGATAGCGGTGAGTAAGACCTTTTACGGGAGAATCCGTGTCTTCGTGTAGAGGATCGAGTAAATCCGCATTTGCTTTATGCAGCTCGTTTGCAGTGGGTATGCACTGTCTGCGAACGGGGTCAAAGGGGTCGTTAAGGTCGATAAGTGAAAGATAATACGGTGTTATCGCCATACGCAAAGCCCTAAGACACTGCTTTACCCCGTCTTCTTCGCTAGGTGTCAATTTGATGTATTTTTTTAAGTCTTCCAATGTTTCGATGCGGTTGCGGACTTGCCAACGCCAATCATTCCAATCGTGGTCGGGAATATCGGTAAAAAGTCCGTTCGCTCTGCTTTTATTCATTGTTAACTCCTTTTGTTTAAATTTAGATTTTTTTAGCGGTAATTTGCCTGTGTTTAGCAATAGGTTTTTGCAAATAATTCGCGAATTTGTTTGTTTTCACGAAGTTCGTTCAATGTGATTTCGGCGTGGTTTTTGGTGTAGCCGTTGCCGATAATCATAGTAACATCTTTGCCGATACCTTCAGCGCCCAGAGCCGCTTTTGTGAAACTCGTTGCCATAGAGAAGAAATATACGATACCGTCGTCACGAACGGGAAGGATTGTACTCATTTCGGCATTGGGAATATTTACACAGTTTATAGATATATCGTATTCTTTTCCGCCGTTTGCAGCCAAAGATTTTTCTAATACTTCAATGGGTTTGGTTGCGTCAGCAATAATAACTTCATCGCAAAGATTAAGTTCACGCAGTTTTTGCGCAGATTCTTCACGAGATGCAATTCCTACAACTCTGCCGTTTTTGCCAGCTTGTTTTTTAGCTTCGTAACATACGAGTATGCCGCTTTTGCCTGATGCGCCGAGTACCAAAACGGAGTTGTCTTTTTTGACAAGGTTAGCCGCTTGCGCAGGTGCGCCTGCAACATCGAGTGCAGCCAAAGCCAAACTTTCGGGCATATCGTCGGGGAGTTTTGCGTAGATGCCGCTTTCATATAAAACAGCCTTTGCAACAACGTCAACTCTTTCGATAGCTTTGTGAATAGCGATAATTTTTTCAATTTTTAAAGGGGTAAGTGAAAGTGAAACCAAAGATGCGATTTTGTCGCCTACTTTAAGGTCACGGTCAGCCAAATCCTCGCCTATGTGAGCTATTTTGCCGATAAGCATTCCGCCGCTTCCTGTAACGGGGTTTTGCATTTTTCCACGTTCATTCACGATTTCGATTATTTTTGCAGCGATTTTTGCTTCGTCGCCGTTTGCTTCGGATTTTAATTGAGTGAAAGAAGCGGAGTCTATATTTAGCGAGATAACGTCAACTACGATTTCGTTGGAATAAAACTTTGTCATATCGTTGCTGATTTTTTGTGCCGCTTGGGGCATAGCTCCTTGCGGTTCGATAACTCTGTGAGTTCCGTATTTGTTGCCTTTGATCTCCATTATTTTTTTCTCCTTAAGTTTTTTGTTTATTTAAAAAATTTTTATTTTTTTAGTCCTAAAATTTGTCTTGCCTCATCGGGTGTTGCGATTTCACGACCGAGTAGTTTTGCAAGCTCAACCGTTTTTGCCACGAGTTCGGCGTTGCTTTTTGCCAAAACGCCTTTTGACAAATAAATATTGTCTTCAAAACCGACTCTGACGTGACCGCCCATTATGATAGAAATAGCTGCCATTTGAAACTGTGCTCTGCCTATACCCGACACGGTAAAAGTACTGCCGCTTGGTATACTGCCCTGCATAAACACAAGGTCTCTCGGCGAGGCGGAAATGCCGCCGTTTACACCCATAACAAAATTGAAGTGCATAGGTGACGGGATGATGCCTTTTTTGTTTAGTCTGATTGCCATATCTATCATACCCTTGTCAAAAACTTCGATTTCGGGTTTGATGCCAAGAGGAACCATTTTTTGAGCGAATTCAATAATAGTATTTTCCGTGTTGACAAAAATAT
>DAOPIV010000037.1:0-4636 GCA_035399325.1 Clostridia bacterium
ACTTAGAGCAAAAGCAAGAGTAACTGTAAGAGCAAATATCGGCAGATTAGTCGGCGGTGCAGGCGAAGAAACAATCATTGCCCGTGTAGGCGAGGGTATCGTAACGACAGTAGGTTCTGCAGAAACCCACAAACAAGTTTTGGAAAATCCCGATATGATTTCAAAGACAGTTTTGAAAAAAGGTTTGGATTCAGGCACAGCTTTTGAAATTTTGTCAATAGATATTGCTGACATTGATGTTGGCAGAAACATCGGCGCTCAACTGCAAATGGACCAAGCCGAAGCTGACAAACGCATTGCTCAAGCAAAAGCGGAAGAACGCAGAGCTATGGCTGTGGCACACGAACAGGAAATGAAAGCACAAACGCAAGAAATGCGCGCAAAAGTTGTTCAAGCGGAATCCGAAGTTCCCAAGGCTATGGCTGAAGCTTTTAGAAGCGGAAGACTTGGCGTTATGGATTATTATAGAATGGAAAATGTTCAAGCCGACACATCTATGCGTCAAGCAATTTCAGGCTCAAAAAAGGAAGATAAGAAATAATGGGTGAAGATTTTGGCATATTTGTGCCGATAATAATATTCGCAATAACATCCATTTTGGCGGCGGTTGGTTCTTCGGCGGCAAGAAAAAGACAGGCGGAGGCAAAACAAGCTGATCAAACTCACAGAATTGCAAGAACCAAACCCGAAACCGCAAGTCGTCCCACAAGACCCGAAAACAAGGCTTTCAATACTTATAAGGTTGATACTTCCCGTATTGCAAAACCTACGATAAATATTGAAGAAGACGACAAAAAATCGGGACATGCGATGGGGGAAGCCGAGCCGATAGACCCTATTGTCGGAAGTTTGGGCGAAGTAAAAACGGAAGGATGTTTCGAACACGAGGCCTTCAGATTTATCTCGGTTGACACCAATGAAGGTGATGGTAAAACCGTATATGATTATGACAAAATTGCGGCAGCCATTGTGTTTGGAAGCGTATTTTCCGAGCCTGTCGGAAGCAAAGAAACAAAATTTTAAAAATCAAACGAAAATCTTTTAAATACAATAAAACCCCGAATTTTCGGGGTTTTTTGTTGCATTTTAATATTTTTGATAAGGTAACCAATTTGAGTTAAAGATTAACGAAAAACTTAATTTAATTTATAAACGATTGTTTCGTATGGTCTTAGGACACATTCCGAAAGTTTGCTGGGGCTGTCTATGTAATTTGAAATTACAAGGGAAGATTCGTCAAAAGAGATTGACGGTTTAAATTTGCAATTTTTCTTTGTAAAATTGGCAACCAAAAGCAGTTTTTCGCCTTGATATTTTTTTGTGTAACAATAAATTTTGTTGTTGGTTTTAATAAGCTTATATTCGCCAAAAATCATTGCCTTGTTTTCTTTTCTTAGTTTTAATAGCTTTTTGTAAAAATTCAAAACACTTTCGCTGTCACCGCTTTCATTTTGAACGTTGATTTGGGGATAAGCGGGATTGACCTTAATCCAAGTATTGGGATTTAAGGAAAAGCCTGCTTGGGGAGAATCGCTCCACTGCATCGGAGTACGAGCATTGTCACGGCTTGCGTACGCAATGTTTTTCATAGTCTTTTTTACGCCAAAAATCTTTTTCATCAAACTGTAGCTTCTTTTCGCTTCAACGTCTTGGTAATCGTTTATATCTTTCATACGAATACTTGTCATACCGATTTCTTGACCTTGATAAATAAAGGGCGTACCTGATAGCCCGAGCTGTACCATTGCGAGCATTTTTGCGCCCAAAACACGGTATTTTGGCTCATCAGAACAGTATCTGCCTACAATGCGGGCTTGGTCGTGATTTTCAAAGTATGTTGCGTTCCAAGCCTTGCCGTAAAGCCCCGTTTGCCAGCGTTCGTGCGCGGATTTCAATTTTTTTAAACTAAATTTTCTGACAAGCTGTTTTACTCCAAAAAAGTTGTCTGCGTCCATGTGGTCAAAAGCAAAAACAGTGTTAAGCACCTGATTATCTTCTCTTATGTAGCGTAAGGCCCTTGGCACGTTAATCATTACGCTTTCGCCCACCGTGAACGTGTCATATTTATCTAACACGTCGGTTTTGAGTTCTTTTAAAATATTAAACATATTTTTGTTGTCTATGTAATGCTCGCTGCCTCTAAGAAAAGAACTTTTTCCGTTGGGTAAGCCTACGGTTTTATCTAAAATCGTGATTACGTCGCATCTAAATCCGTCCACGCCTTTATCAAGCCAAAACCTAAGAATATTTTTTATTTCTTCCAAAACCTTTGGGTTTTGATAGTTTAGGTCAGGTTGATTTTGGTCAAATAAATGTAAATACCATTCGTTGGTGGTTTCGTCGTATTTCCAAGCAGAGCCTACAAAAAACGAAGTCCAGTTGTTTGGCGGTTTTTTGCCGTCTTTACCTAATCCTTTACGCCAAAAATAATAATCACGATAAGGATTATCGACGCTTTTTCGGCTCTGGGTAAACCATTTATG
This sequence comes from Clostridia bacterium, assembly GCA_035399325.1. GTDB lineage: Bacteria > Bacillota > Clostridia > Christensenellales > CAG-314 > JAQUSX01. The sequence continues at coordinate 2,484 of DAOPIV010000037.1, forward strand.
TTCCGAACTTGTATGATTTATGACCAAATCCATAATACATTTTAGTCCACGCTTGTGCATTTGGGTGAGCAAGCGGTCGAAGTCTTCCATAGTGCCGTATTCGGGATTGATTGCCAAGTAATCGGAAATATCATAGCCAAAGTCAGCATTAGGACTCTTGTAAAGCGGAGAAAACCATATTGCGTCAACTCCAAGAGAGGCGATATAGTCAAGTTTTGATATAATACCATTTATATCTCCGATTCCGTCGCTGTTGCTGTCACAGAAACTGCGTGGATAAATTTGATAAACCGACATATTTTTGTAATCCATATTTTCTTAACCTCCGTTAATAACAATACTATTTTATCATAAATCAGGGCAGGTTTCAACACCGCCCTAAAAATGTTTTTGTTATTTTATTAGGCTTGCAAGCAAAATATATATGTGTTAAAATATACCAAACATACTTAAATTTTACGAAAAATCGGGGGTCAGTTTTATGGACTACCAAAGTGAATACAATCTTTGGCTGAACAACGTTACCGATAAAGAAATTTTGGCGCAACTTGATACAATGTCAAAAAACGCTGAAAAAATACAAATGTGTTTTGCCAAAAATTTAGAATTTGGCACGGCAGGCATCCGCGCGCAAATGGATGCGGGAACAAACCGATTAAATATCTATACCATTGCCCGTGCGACACAAGGGGTGGCAAATTACATAAAATCTTGTTATGGCAAATGTGTGACGGTTTCTTACGACAGCAGAAACAACTCCGAACTTTTTGCAAAAGTTACCGCTGCCGTATTTGCCGAGAACGGTTTGAAAGTATATATTACAGGAAAAGTGCAGCCGACTGCGGTTGTGTCTTATATTACCCGACATTATAACGCTGAATGCGGCATAATGATTACCGCTTCGCACAACACAAAAGAATATAACGGCTATAAAGTTTACGGAAAAGACGGTTCGCAAATCACCGATGAAACGGCAAAAAAAATAACGGCGGAAATTGAAAAAATTGATATTTTTAGCGTAAAATATCTTAGCTTTGATGAATATCTCAAAAAAGGCGTAATTTCTTATATGAGCGGCTCTGTTATGCGGTCTTATATGAGCGCCGTTATGTCTCAAAGTATGGGAACTGCAGACGGACTCACACTTGTCTACACTCCACTAAACGGAGCAGGGCACAGAGTTGTCCCCGAAATTTTGGAAAGAATAGGGGCAAAAGTGATTAGGGTTATCGAGCAATCTTTCCCAAACGGCAATTTTACCACTTGTCCCGTTCCAAATCCCGAAAAGCCTGAAGCATTAACGCTTGGGCTAAGATACGCAGCGGCGGAAAAAGCTGACATTTTGCTAGCGACAGACCCCGACTGCGACAGAGTGGGAGTGGCAGTTTTGCACGATGATAAATATGTAAGGTTAAGCGGAAATGAGATCGGCATTTTGCTGACGGATTATTTGCTCGCAACAAAGCGTAATCGCAATATATTACCCAAAAACCCCGTCGTTATTAAAACCATTGTGACAAGCCCGCTTACTGACAAAATTGTTTCCGATTACGGCGGCACGACGGTAAACTTGCTAACGGGTTTCAAATATATCGGCGAATACATCACAAAAATGGAACAAGAAAAAAATCTTGACAAATTTGTTTTTGGTTTTGAAGAAAGTTGCGGATATCTTAGCGGTTCATACGTCAGAGACAAAGACGCAGTCGTTGCATGTATGCTTATTGCGCAAATGACTGCGGAATATTTGCGTCACGGAATAACTCTTGTCGACAAAATAAATATGCTTTACAACAAATACGGCAGATACTGGCACAAACAGCAAACGTACACTTTTGAAGGCGTGAACGGAGCGGAAAAAAGAACGGCTATGATGCGTAAGTTGCGTGAACATAAGACCGAATCTATCGCAGGTATCAAAGTCCTTTCTAAACAAGATTTATTGGGTAATGATATGGAGCAGCTGCCTCGTGCGGACGTTTTAATTTATAATCTAATGAACAATTCGCAAATAATACTACGTCCTTCAGGCACAGAGCCTATCATAAAATCATACATAACCGTAATCGGAGATTCTGCTTATGCAAACCTGATTACCGAAAAAATAATAGAAAGCGTAAATAATTTTTTCCTCAACGATTAGCAATTTGGAG
>DAOPIV010000037.1:4736-10421 GCA_035399325.1 Clostridia bacterium
GAAAAAATAATAGAAAGCGTAAATAATTTTTTCCTCAACGATTAGCAATTTGGAGAAGTAGAAAATGGCAAAAAAAATAATAGATAATTTAACAATAGAACAAAAAGCCCGTTTGGTTTCTGGCGTGGGTATGTGGTGGACAAAAGGCTTTGACCAGCCCTCGGTACCTTCCGTCAGAATGAACGACGGACCTCACGGATTGCGTGTTCAGGACAATGAAGACGTTAGAAACATAAACCAAAGTAACGTTGCGACTTGTTTCCCGACAGCTTGCGCATCGGCATGCAGTTGGGATGAAAATTTGTTATTTCAAATGGGGGAAGCGATAGCCGATGAAGCCTTGGCGGAAAAAGTATCGATGGTGCTGGGTCCCGGCGTTAATATAAAACGTAGTCCTCTTTGCGGAAGAAATTTTGAATATTTTTCTGAAGACCCTTTTTTGGCGGGCAGGCTTGCAGCGGCATGGATAAACGGCGTACAGTCGAAAAAAGTCGGTACATCGCTTAAACATTACGCAGTAAACAGTCAGGAAAAACGCAGAATGACCGTAGATACTTTGGTAGATGAAAGAGCATTGCGAGAAATATATCTTTCTGCCTTTGAGTACGCTGTCAAAAACTCTCAGCCAACAAGCATTATGGCTGCATACAACAAAGTAAACGGATATTACTGCACGCAAAACAAATATTTGCTTACCGATATTTTGCGTAAGGAATGGGGTTTTTCGGGTATTGTCGTTTCCGATTGGGGTGCAACAAACGATATAGTTGAATGTATTCGCAACGGTATGGATTTGGAAATGCCCGATTCTCTTGGTCACGGCACAAGAAAAATATTGAAAGCTATTGAAGACGGCACGCTAACCGAAGCAGAACTCGACCGAGCTGTATCAAATATGCTTAAATTTGCCAATGAAAGAAGCAAATCCGTGAAAAACGTAACGACTGATTTGGCAAAAAATCATATAATCGCAAAAGATATTGAAACGGAAAGTGCGGTACTACTTAAAAACGAAAATTTGTTGCCGCTGGATAACAAAACTCCCGTATTGGTAGTAGGTGCATTGGCAGAAAAAATGCGTTATCAAGGTTCTGGCAGCAGTCATATAAATACCGTCTACACGCCTAATATTTTGGATGCGTTAAAAATGAACAACATAAAAATGGAATACGCAAAAGGCTACAAACTTTCAGGAGAAGAAGAGTCCCCTGATTTGGTGGACGAAGTTATAGAAAAGGCAAAAAACTTTGACACAGTTATTTTCTGCGGCGGACTTACAGAATCTTTCGAAGGCGAAGGATACGACAGAGACAGGCTTGATATGCCTGAGTGTCAAAACAAACTTATTTCAAAGCTAGCTAAAGCTGGCAAAAATATAGTAGTTCTGCTTTTTGGCGGTTCGCCTATGCTTATGCCGTGGCTTGGTCAGGTAAAAGCGGTTTTGCATATGTATTTGGGCGGACAAGCTGTGGGTGAGGCAGCGGAGGAACTGCTTTATGGCGTAAAAAATCCTTGCGGAAAACTTGCCGAAACTTATCCTCAAAAACTGTCCGATACCCCGTGTTACAATTATTTTGCGAACAAAAAATTAAGTGTGGAACTAAGGGAAAGTATTTTTGTAGGTTATCGGTATTACGATACCTTTGAAACGCCTACTCTTTTTGATTTTGGTTTTGGCTTGTCATACACTAATTTTGACTACACAAATTCAAAAATCACAAAAAACAATGTGCATAATTACACCGTTGAAATTACAGTAAAGAATACGGGTAAAACAGCGGGTAAAGAAATAGTACAGCTTTATATAGCCGCTCCGTCATGCGGTACGATGCGTGCAAGAAAAGAGCTGAAAGGATTTGCAAAAACCGATTTACTCAAACCTAACGAAAGTCAAAAACTGGAATTTCATCTGGATAAACGCAGTTTTGCTCTCTATTCTCCCGAAAAGAAGGATTGGATTGTGGGAGAGGGCGACTACACCGTGGAAATAGCTGCATCTATAAAAAATATTAAACAAAGCCAAAAAATCAGTGTTGAAGGGGAAGGTTTGCCAGACCAACACAAAACTTTGACGGCATATTTTGACCAAAGCGAAAAAACATTTACCGTTCCCGATGACCAGTTTGAAAAACTTTCGGGAAGAAAAATTATTCAAGACAGAGAACTGAAAAGGGGCGAGTTTACACTAAAAAACACTTTGGAACAGCTAACAAAATACTCGGCTTTGGCAAGACTTATGGCAAAAATAAGCAGAAAAATTGCTTTTAAATCTGCAAACGGGGATATTAACAGTCCTGTTTACAAAATGTCCGTATACGGAGCTATGGAAACTCCGCTTCATACAATGCCTGCTATGACAAATAATATGGTAAAGATGAAAATAGCACGTGCAATCGTTGATTTTGCAAATGGCAAGTTTTTCAAAGGTTTAGCGGATTTGATTGGGAAGGATATTTAAAAGAAATAAATGAGTATAAAAATTGATTACACAAATATGATGAGCGAAAGCGTCAAGCAGGGCATAAGTTTTTCTAAGCTTGATTCCTTTGCAAGTGAAGCCGAAAAAGCTAAAACAGCTGTGGAATCTATGCGTGGAAAAGATATGCTCGGTTGGATGGATTTGCCGTACAATCAATCTGAAATCGTAAAAAACATAAAAAATTATGTAAAAGAGATAAGTTTTTGCGAGTGTTTTGTCGTGCTTGGAATAGGAGGTTCGGCTTTGGGGGCTGTCGCACTTTTCAACGCTTTGCGGCATACCTATCACAACGAATTGCCCCAAAGCAAACGAAGACATCCTCGTTTTTATTGTATTGACGACGCAGACCCCGAAAGACTAAACGCTCTATTTGATATAATAAACCCTCATAAAACCGTTTTTAATATTATTACAAAATCGGGTGCTACAAGCGAAACAATGAGCCAATACTTAATTGTTGTTGAGTATCTGGAAAAAAGATTGGGTCAAAAAGCAAAAGGCCATATAGTCGCCACAACCAGCGAAGACAGCGGAAATTTGATAAAAATCGCAAAAGAAAAGGGTTACAAAACCTTTTTCATACCAAAGTCAGTAGGTGGCAGATTTTCCGTATTGTCGCCTGTGGGGCTTTTGCCAGCAGCAGCAGTAGGCATTGATATTGACGCTTTGCTCGATGGGGCAAAAAAAATTGATGAAGTTTGCAGAAAAACTGATTTTAAAAATAATCCCGCTTTATTGACAGCGACGCTTATGTATATGGCTTATCGTAACGGAGCGAATATATCTGTAATGATGCCGTATTCATTTGGGCTAAGGACAATCTCCGATTGGTATTGTCAGCTGTGGGGCGAAAGTTTGGGCAAAGCCGAAAATAGACTCGGTGAAAAAATAAATGTGGGACAAACGCCCGTAAAAGCATTGGGAGTCACTGACCAACATAGTCAAGTACAGCTTTATGTCGAAGGACCTTTTGACAAGGTTGTCACTTTTATTAGAGTGGAAAATTTTCGTTCTGATGTAGTTATTCCTAACGGTTGCGAGACCTATCCCGACGTTAATTTTTTGTGCGGACATAGTTTGGCAGAGCTTACAAATGCCGAACAAAAATCTACCGAATACGCCCTAAAAAAAGCGGGAAAAATAAATTGGACAATCACTATTGACAAAATCGACGAGTTTAATATTGGCGGACTAATGTATTTTTTCCAAATGCAAACGGCATATATGGGAGAATTGTTGAATATCAACGCATACAACCAACCCGGTGTGGAAGAAGGTAAAAACGCCGCTTATGCGATATTGGGAAGAACTGGGTATGAAGAAAAAGCCCGTCAGATGAGTCAAGACGAAACCGAAAAAAAATATATTATGGAAATTTGAGATACGGTTAATTATACTAAATTTATAAGGAACATTTTTTATGATAAACAAAACGCCGCCGAAAGGAATGAGAGATTTTCTCCCTTCCGAATTGGCTTTGAGAAATCAAACATTAGCAAAAATAAAAGAGGCTTACGTTTCTTGCGGTTTTAACGAAATTGAAACGCCATGTGTTGACGATATAAATTTATTGATGTCAAAACAAAGCGGCGAAAACGAAAAGCTTATGTACAAAATATTAAAGCGTGGGGAAAAGCTTGAAAAAGCCTCTGACGGCGAACTTTGCGACCTTGGGCTTAGATACGAGCTTACTTTGTCTTTGGCAAGATACTGCGCAAACAACGCAGGCGTTATTCCTCCCGTCTTTAAGGCTATACAAGTTGGACCTGTGTTCCGTGCCGACCGCCCTCAAAAAGGCAGATACAGACAGTTTGTACAGTGCGATATAGATATTATTGGCGAAGAAAGCATTTTGGCGGAAACCGATTTGATTTTAGCTACCGTAAAAGCTTTGAAAAATGTGGGATTGGATGATTTTACAATAAAAATAAACGATAGACGCATCTTGAAACGACTTGCGGCTTTTTGCGGATTTTGCGAAAAAGATTTTGAACAAGTATTCATTAGCTTGGACAAATTAGACAAAATAGGTTTAGACGGCGTCAAAAAAGAGTTGGAAAGCGATTTTGAAAGTGAAAAGGTTGAAAAATTGCTTTTTGTCGCAGACAAAATTTGTTCGGCAACCAGTCCAATAGACGAATGTGCAAAATTGCTTGACGGAATTGAAAAAGAAATTGGCGAACTGAAACAAATTATTTCCGCAGTAAAATCTTGCTCCAATGCCAATTTGGTTTACGATATTACTCTTGTGCGTGGTCTTAGCTATTACACAGGCGCAATTTTCGAAATCAATGCCAATGGAGTGCCGTACGCATTGGGCGGCGGTGGAAGATACGACGGACTGCTTGGTAAAATAACGGGTACACAGACACCTGCTTGCGGTTTTTCTATAGGTTTTGAGCGGATTGTAGATTTGCTTGCCGAACGCAAGGTTACACCTCAACGCAAGACCTATATAGCCTTGATTGTACCGAAAGAGTACGCCGACCAAACCGAGAAGATATTTTTAGCCGCTGAAAAACTGAGACAAAACGGCGAAAATTGCGGTGTTTACAAAAAAATGAAAAACTTTCCTTACCAGTTAAAAGTTCTAAATGAAATAGGTTGCGATGTTTTTTATATATACGAAGACGGCAATATCAAAAAAATTTAACCGCAAAACAATAAAAAGTAAAGAAAGAAGTATATTATGGCAGTAAAAAACACTGTTGCGGGTGACGACGGCAAGCAAATAAAGAAAGCCAAGTCGGAAAAATCACACGACATTAAACCCGCAAAAAAAGTAGTCGATATAACAAAAGTCGAACGCTTTATTCCCAAAGAAAAAACGGGGTTAAGCTATTCGCAAGTAACAGACAGGTTCTCGCAGGGACTTGTCAATATCGACCGCTCAAAAAAAGGTAAAAGCATCGCACAAATTATATTCAGCAATATCTTTACTTTTTTCAATCTGATATATATCGTGGTTTCGGCGATTTTGATTTATTACGCTCAATACAAACAACTGACTTTTTTGGCGGTTGTTTTGGCAAATACGCTTATCGCTATTGTGCAGGAAATCCGCTCCAAAAAATCATTGGAAAAGCTGAATTTGGTTTCTTTGCCATTGGCGACCGTCATTCGTAACGGCAAACAGGTAAAAGTGCCTGTTGGCGAAGTCGTTTTGGACGACATTATTTTGTATACCACGGGAAATCAAATAATAG
>DAOPIV010000038.1:0-10080 GCA_035399325.1 Clostridia bacterium
CCGAATTTTTGGACGGAATTGACCGTGACAGCGAAGCTTTTGACCTTGTAATGAACGCTTTTCGTATGCCAAAAGCAACTGACGAGGAAAAAGCCGTTAGACGCCAAAAAATTAACGAAGCTACCATATATGCCGCTGAAGTGCCAATGAATCTCGCACGCAAAGCAGTAAAGCTTTTCCCTATTGTTGATTACGTTTCAAAAAATGGAAATAAAAATGCTTTGAGCGACGTCGCTGTTGCGACAATGACTTTACGCACTGCTGTGCGTGGGGCTTTATTTAACGTCCGCATAAACCTGAGTTCATTGCCCGAAAACGATTACAAGTCCGCTCTTTCTGCGGAAGTAATAGAACTCGAAAAACTAGCCGACGAACAAGAAAAAACCATATTGGCAAATATAAACTTGTAAAAACAGAAAATACGCCGTACAGTTGAAAAACAGTACGGCGTTTTTTATATAAAATTTTTTTTAAATCCGCAGAAAACGCTTTGTTATAAGGCGGCTTTTATAAATTTACCTTTTTGATTGTTGTTTAGGTTGTGATAACTTTACTTTTATCGTTATCAATGTTATTATTGAAATCGGTAAAATGCAAAAATACTAAAAAACAAAGGAAGATACAAATGCAATTTGGAACGGTCGCCCTTAGTATTGCGGCAATCACAGTGCTTGCTATACCGGGTTTCATACTTACAAAAACAAAACTACTTAACACAAACTCTATACCGCCGCTCACGGCTTTGCTTTTGTATGTTACTTCTCCGCTATTAACCTTTAACAGTTTTCAGGAAAGCGACTACTCGCCCGAATTACTGACCAATCTGCTTTGGATGTGCCTTGTTTGTCTTATTGTATATGCGGTAATGTCTGCTTTGGCTATACTCATTGGGAAACCAAAAAAAGCATCGCTGGAAAGACGGGTATCGTCTTTTATGTCAATGTTCCCCAACGGCGGCTTTATGGGTATTCCGCTATTGCAATCACTTTTTCCAAATAATCCCGAACCTATACTCTATGCGGCTGTGGCGATTGCTTTTTTCAATCTTTTTGTGTGGACGGTCGGCGGATATCTATTGACGGGCGAACGCAAATATATAAGCGTGAAAAACGCATTTTTAAATCCCGCTACGATAGCTTTATTAATATCAATTCCTTTATTTATTTTCGGCATAAAAATAAGCGATTTTGCAATGCCGCTGCATAACGCATTAAAAATGTTCGGCAACTGCACAACCCCGCTTGCTATGACAATTCTTGGCATACGCCTTGCAAACGTTCCAATAAAAAATATTTTTGCGGACTATCGTGTATATATAGTGGATGCGGCAAAACTTCTTGCCATGCCTCTAATTACATTTGCGATACTGCTTCTTTTCCCAAATATTGACGTTACATTAAAAGCCGTCGCTTTTATAGTGTCGGCAATGCCGTCCGCTACAATGGGCGTCGTTTTTTCAGAAAAATATTTTGGCGACGGAAGTTATGCAACAGCGTGTTTTGTAAACTCAACACTTTTATCAATGATTACCGTACCGCTAATGATTTTACTTTTTTTATAAAGCTAATAAATCTCAAAATTTAAAATAAAAAAAGTCCCGTATTATTAACGGGGCTTTTTGCTAATTTATATAAGTTATTTTTTGTTTTTTTATTGTCTTATGATTTTATTCAATTGGCTCCAAATGCGCTTGGAAGTGACGCAAAATAGGCGGTTCCCATTTTATGCGGTAACCGTGTTTGATTTTGCCCGCACGCTTTTTGATATTTATCAAAGCTTCAGCCATGACGTCAAAATGCGCTTGCGTGTAAACTCTGCGTGGAATAGCCAAACGTGTAAACTCAAATTCAGCTTTCAACTGTTTTCCTGTGTCGGGGTCGTTGCCCAGCATATAAGAACCGATGTCGCAAGTGCGGATACCCGCTTCTTTATACAGCTCGATTGCGAGTAGTTGTGCTGGGAATTCGTAATACGGTATTTGGGGGAACATAGATTTCGCATCGATAAAAAGTCCGTGTCCGCCGACGGGCGCTTGATAAACTACGCCTGCGTCGTCAAGTTTCGCAGCCAAATATTCTTGCTGACCAATTCGATATTTCAAAAAGTCCTCGTCAATACCTTCATACAAACCTATCGCCATAGCTTCCAAATCTCTTCCTGCAAGTCCGCCGTATGTCGTAAAACCTTCGAAAGAAATACAGTTCGCTTTGATTTTCATAATGACGGGTGAATTGCCGTCTTTTACACCGATAAGACCGCCCATATTTAGTATTGCGTCTTTTTTCGCAGACATTGTGAATATATCGCCGTATGAAAACATTTCTTTAACAATATCTTTTATCGGCGTGTTTTTATATTTAGGGTCATCACGTTTGATAAAATAAGCGTTTTCCGCATATCTTGCCGCATCAATATCCACAGGAATACCGTAACGATGTGCAACTTCATAAACGTCCTTGAGGTTTTGCATTGACACGGGTTGTCCGCCTGCGCTGTTATTTGTGATTGTCATAACGATAATGCCGATATTTTCTTTACCTTTTTCGTTTATGATTTGCTCCATTCTGCCCACATCCATATTACCCTTAAACGGTACTCGTTTTGTTGGGTCTAACGCTTCGGGCACAACGCAGTCAATGGCTCTGCCGCCCGCTATTTCAACGTGAGCACGGGTGGTGTCGAAAAACATATTGGAAATGGCGTATTTGCCTTTAGTCAAAAATATTGGCATAACAACTTTTTCCGCTGCTCTGCCTTGATGCACGGGTTGTATGTATTCGTATCCGAATATATCTTTGCCCGCATCCAAAAGCTTGAAGTAGCTCGTCGCCCCCGCATAACTTTCATCGCCGAGCATAATACCGCCCCATTGATAGCTGCTCATAGCGTTTGTACCGCTGTCGGTAAGCAAATCGATATAAACGTCTTGTGAACGCAAATAAAAAACATTGTAATGAGCTTCTTTAATTTTTGCTTCTCTTTCTTCTCGGGTTAGCATTTTGATAGGTTCCACCATTTTGATACGGAAAGGTTCCGCTACGTATTTTACCGCCATTTTTTTAAAGTTCTCCTTTATTAAACTATTCTAGTTTATTTTAGACCAACTAATTTTGTTTGTAAATAGACATAATAATTTTGATAAAAAATTAGAGCAAAATTTTTTTCACCACTTTGTCTAAATATGATATACCAAGATTTTCCACTTCGCCTTTGTCAACTGCGCTTGCTATTTTTGCGTCAAAAGGCAGTTTTGCCAAAACATCTATTCCAAAACGCTTTGCCACTTCTTCGGTTTTGCCGCCGCCAAAAATCTCTATTTTTTTACCACAGTCGGGACAGACGACATAACTCATATTTTCCACAATGCCTAAGACTTTTATCTTCATCATATTAGCCATTTTTACGGCTTTTTCCACAATCATCGACACAAGTTCTTGCGGTGAAGTCACAACGATAATGCCGTCTACCTTGATTGATTGAAAAACAGTGAGAGGCACATCGCCAGTTCCGGGAGGCATATCTACAAACATAAAGTCGACTTCGCCCCAGTTTACTTCCGTCCAAAACTGCTTTACCATATTGGCAATTATCGGTCCACGCCAAACGACAGGATCTGTTTCCTCAGGCAAAAGAAGATTGCTTGAAATAATTTTTATTCCGTTTTTTGTTATTCTGGGCATAATACCTGTGTCATCGCCTTCAACTCCGCCTTTTATGCCGAAAGTCCGTGGTATGCTTGGACCTGTAATGTCTGCGTCTAAGATTGCGGTTTTTTTGCCCAGTTTTGCCATATTTACCGCCAATAAACTCGTTACAAGCGATTTCCCGACGCCGCCCTTTCCGCTAACCACACCTATTACTTTTTTGATTTTTGCCTGCGGATGCGGGTTTTCCAACAAACTGCGTTCTGCACATTCTTTTTCGGAACATGCGGAACAATCATGAGTGCATTCTTTCATTATCTATTTCTCCGTAAATATTTTCTATTGTTTTTATGATACTACCTTTTTACTGCTGATGTCAAACTCAGAAAGTATTAAAATCCTATTAAAAATCTTTATAAGTTTTCCTTTTTATCATTCCCTTTCATAGGTCTAAAAAATCGTGTTGAAAGCGATTGACAAAGTAAAATTTTAAGCAGATAATCGTCTCATAAAATACGGCGACATACTTTTTTTGCGGGGGAAAAATTTTTTTGAAACCACTTAATTTACTGGACGAAAACGCCAAGCTGGGCAAGATTTTATGGTATCTTGCTTGGCCAGCGGTCTTAGAACAAATGCTTCTTACTTTGGTAAACTACGTTGATACCGCAATGGTAGGTTCGCTCGGACATAACGCCACCGCTTCAATAGGTGTCGTTATGTCGACAACATGGCTAATAAACGGTCTTTTTGCGGCTATTGCAATAGGTTTTTCGGTACCCGTGGGAAGAAACATCGGTGCGGGTAATATTTCCAAAGCAAAAAACATTGTAAAACAAAGCTTGTTTGGTATTTTGATTTTTGGAGCTTTTATTACTTTATTACTCCAAATTGTTTCACCGTATTTGCCGATATGGCTTGGGGCTGACGAAGCAATACGCTCCGACGCTTCGGCATATCTTGGCATTATTTCCGCCGCTTATCTATTCACTCTTTCCGCAAACGTTTGCTCGGGAATTTTGCGATGCTCGGGCGATACAAAAACGCCTTTGTTTTACAATGTCGCAACCAACATTATAAATGTAGTATTAAATTTTTTATTTATTTTTCCGTCAAGAAATCTCACTATTTTCGGCAAAGAAATTTTTGTATGGGGTGCGGGTATGGGCGTCAAAGGCGCTGCCATTGCTACCGCCATTTCCGTAGCTTTTTCAGGCATAATGCTCTTTTTAACAATGTTTAAAAAGTCTTTTTTGGTGTCCGTCACTTTTAAAGATAAATTCAAGTTTGATAAATCTGTTTGGAAAGAAATGTTTGTGCTTGGTTCTCCCGTAGCAGCCGAAAGAGTGACTCACACACTTGGTCAAATCTTTATGACCGCACTTGTTACCAGTCTTGGCACTATAGCTTTAACCGCAAATACCTTGGCAATAACTGCCGAAGCGATTACATATATGCCTGCGTTTGGTTTCAGTGTGGCTGCCACAACGCTGGTGGCACAGTCGCTTGGGGCGAACAAAAAAGGACTCGCCGCAAAATACAGTAAGGCTTGTATTTGGTGCGGTATTGTTTTTATGGCTATTATGGGAGTCGTACTATATTTTGCTTCCGACTCACTCATACGCATTTTTTCCAACGAAGCCGACGTCATTGAACTGGGCGGAAAAGTTTTGCGATTGGAAGCATTTGCACAGCCCGCCAGCGGTATCGCTATGGTTGTCACAGGCACTCTAAGAGGAGCAAAAGACACAAAAGGTCCTTTCTTCATTTGTCTTATCGGTATGTGGTGCGTAAGGATACCTCTTACATATCTTCTGCTCAAAGTAACTGATCTCGGTCTTATTGCCGCTTGGATTGGAATGGTTGCGGACTTGACAGTTCGTGGAATAATCAGCATTATTTTGTATAAAAAAGGAAAATGGCAAAATAATGTAATAGTTCCGCAATCAGCGGCTCAGAACGATTCAATAGCGACAGCCTAAAAGATATTCGAAAGCGAACAAAACAACTATTTTTTTGCAAATAAATTTATTCTACGCTTTATTATTGCATTAAAATATTTGATTTGGTATAATTTTTGTATGCGAAAGAACATCGAAAAAATGACTATCGAAAAGATTGCAAAAAAACTTGGCGTTGCAACTTGTACAGTATCAAAAGCCCTAAATAATGCTACCGATGTAAGCGAAAAAACCAGAAAAAAAGTTTTGGATTATGCCGCTAGTATCGGTTTTTCTTTAAAAAGAAAAAACTATGCTCGTAGATTTTGCGTGCTTATAGCTTACGCAAATATGGACGGTAATGACGAATATAATTTGATAGGCGGTTTTCAAAACGCAGCTAGAAAAAACCGCACGGAAATAATTGTCGATTCTTATTTCAAAAACGAGGATTTTAATTTTGACAATTATATGACGGAGAAAAAACTTGACGGTGCTTTTATCATAGGCAGTATTGAAAAAAAATTTGCCGATCAGCTAGCTGTTTCACGTTTTCCAATAGTTTTGTCGAACTCTCTTTTGCCCGTAGAAAATGTATCCGAAACCGACACTGATTATGCAAGAGCTATCTCCGACATGGTCACCTATTTGTTTTCATTGGGTCACTGCAAAATAGGCTTTTTAAATCATCGTGATCGTGGAGAAAAATTCGGCGGTTATGTTTCAGGAATGTTAGCGAACAATTTAAAAATAGAAGCCGATATTATTACTCATATAGACAATGACGAGTTTAACTGTTGCGATGCGGCCAAGATTTTTTGCGGACATTCTACCGCTGTTATATGTGCAAGCGACAACCTTGCCGCAGGACTAATTCGGGGATTGCGTAATATTGGCGTTAGTGTGCCTGATCAAATGAGCGTCACAGGGTTTGGCAACACGAAAATGGCGGAATATCTTACGCCGAGACTGACCACCGTAAAAATGGACCATATGCTTTTGGGGCAGACGGCTTATAGCGCTCTTATTGAACTGGCTTCTGGCAATACTCCACGACGAATACTCTTAAAAGGCGACATAGTCGCTCGAGAATCAACAAAAAAAATAGAATAACATACTCCTTCTTACAAAAACGCTCCGATGCATATAGTATAAAGTGCTTTGAGCGTTTTTTGATTTTCAATGTTTATAAGAAAATTTATATACTTAAATAGCGAGTGTTATTTAAAAATACAAATGATTTTTTTTGATTTACGCAACCTATCGTTGCGTTTTTTTTGTACATAATTATTGAAAATATAAAATATTTAGTTTATAATAAATTTATCAGTTTAAAAGGAGTAGTATATGTTTAATTTCAATCCCAATTTTTATTCCGACGTTAGAATCGTAGACAGCTATAACACGAAAATAATTTTCAAGAGAGGCATTTTGGAAAATTACAACGTGCAAAAAGAGCTAAGAGCGTTCATACGTGTTTTTGACGGAAAACTTTGGTATTACACTTCCACTTCGGATGTAAAAAACATCGATAAAGAATTACAAAATCTTTACAAGCAAGGTGTGCCAAACCCCAATATCGCAAAAGACCCTATCATTAGCAAGTTTGAAACTCATATTTGTAATAAAATGATTTTTGACAAGAATTCTGTTCGCAATATTCCAAAAGAGAAAAAAATTGAAATAGTGCAAAAAAATGCAGAAATTTACAAAAACGACTTAATCAGTTATTTGGAATATTATTATTTAGACAAAAGCGACAATTACCATTTTTATTCCAGTAAAGGTTCTGATATTCAGCACGATTATCAACACTGCGGCTTTGGTTACAACTACAACATTACGGACGGTAAAGAGCACTTTAAAGGACGTTTTCAACTTGCCAAAAGTTATTTTGACGAATTAGTTTACTTTGAAAACGACCAAAAAGACGAACTGGAAAAAAGCATTGACTTTGCTTTGCACGCAGAACCGTGTGAAAAAGGATATTTCCCTGTTGTGCTTTCTCCCGTTGTTGCAGGCGTATTTGCTCACGAATCTTTCGGACACAAGAGCGAATCAGACTTTATGATTGGTGACGAAACAATGCGTAAAGAATGGGCTTTGGGCAAAAAAGTCGGTAGCGATATTCTTTCCATTTACGATTACGGCGGAAATATGAGTACGGGTTATTGTTTATTTGACGACGAAGGCACCATGACGCAAAAAACATATCTTATCAGAAACGGCGTACTCACAGGCAGACTCCATATGGGTACAACCGCAGCTGACCTAAACGAAGACCTTACAGGCAACGCAAGAGCAATGAACTGCAAATACGAGCCCGTTGTGCGTATGACAAGCACTGTTATCGACGGCGGCGATAAAACATTTGACGAACTTATTGCGGATATCAAAGACGGCTATTACATTCATGAATATGCTCACGGCTCGGGTATGACTCAGTTTACGATTGCGCCTTTGATGGCTTTCCGTATCAGAAACGGAAAGATAGACAAACCCGCAAAAATTTCCGTTATTACGGGTAACGTTTTTGAAACGCTTGGACTCATTGACGGACTTTCAAAAGAAGTTAAAGTATGCAGCTCAATAACAGGCGGATGCGGAAAAATGGAACAATTCCCCTTGCACGTTTCGTTTGGCGGACCGTATGTAAGAATTTCAAAAATGAATATTCAATAGGAGATAAGTAAAATGCAAAAAGAATATCTTACCAGTACAGTCGTTAAGTATACGATAAATATAGTAATGAATAAACCCGAATCTTTACGCAAAACGGTGGAAAAAACCAATACCGTAAGGGTTTATGACAACGGTTTCATAGGTGTTGCTGGAAGCATCGGCGAAACAAATTATGACGAGCTAGAGAAACAAGCTATTGAGAATCTGCAATTCAAGCTTCCTTATCCTTGCAAATTGCCCGAAAACAATGTCAAAAAAATGGATAATTTCAAGCAAATCCTTAACCCTGACAATTACATGCAATCTGTAAGCAAAATTATGGACAAAATTTCAGCAGCAGCTCCAAACTTTATTTTCGGCAACAAAGCGACCTATGTTGAGGTCGAGGCTAAATACCGCAACACAAAAGGTTGTGATATGGAATACAAAGGAAATACCTTTAGTCTTGGTCTGTCTGTAAAATCTAAAGCATCGGCAAATCTTTTCGACTTTTTCTACAGTGCCGAAACTACAAATATCGACGAAAACCAAATGGCAAAAGATGTAAAAGTGATTACGGAAAATTACGACAATGTTATTGATATTGAACCGGGCAAATATCCCGTTTTGATTGATACAACAGATTTATTTGGTAAATCTCTCTATGACCTTTTGATAGACCAATACGCATCGAACGCTTCGATGTTTAAAGGAAAACTCGGTCAAAAGATTTTTTCTGACAAATTTTCTATGTTTTTTGACAGAAAGCCCGAAACGGCTTTTGCTAATCCTTTCTTTGACGAAGAGGGTGAAGTTGCGCCAGATTACGAACGCTATGTCATAAAAGACGGCGTACTCGTTGCTTTAGGCGGAAACAAACGTCAGCAAGACGTTTACAATCTTCCTGTCGCTCAAAATAGCGGCGCACCATATGACGGACTACCTTCATTAAGTTTAGCCGGTCTTACAATGAAAACTGAAAATAAAACCTTAGCTGAAGTCACAAAAGAAAAAACCATATTCGTGATGGTGGCAAGCGGCGGCGACACTACTACCGACGGAGATTTTGCAACTCCTGTTCAATACGCTTATCTTGTTCAAGACGGAAAAGTGCTTGGCAAACTACCCGATTTCCAATTATATGGCAATATTTTTGATTTCTTTGGAAAAGATTATGTCACAACTATTCCAAAAGCTTTGACACAGACGGGTGAAACTTATTTCTCACTCACAAAACTTAACATTCAAAAATAATTGAATTAATTAGAACCTACAAAATGAAAACCGCTGAAAGTTTCAGCGGTTTTTCTGTTCTTTTTCTAATCCTACATAAATCGAAAAGAGCAATTTTGATACCTACGAATTTTGTGTATTCGTATTTGAAATAATCAAAAATGATTAAGGTGGTTGAAAAAAAGCAAAATGTATCCCTTGCCGCAACAAATAAAACCGCTGGTAATACAGCGGTCTTAGTTTATTTTTCGGTCATAATTTTGATGATTTCTTCATCGGTTTCACGCATACCTTCTTTTGCAAGACGCCCTACATTTTTTATACATTTTTCCACGTCGCATCCGACTATTCCGTCGCCGCCGCAAAAATGCTGTCCGTTTTTACACATGTTGTAACCTAATAATGCCGAGTACAACGCAACTGCAATTTTTCCTGCGCAAGACGGTTTTGCGCCGTCACACACGATACCACTACTTATTGCCATACCGTTTACAACCGTATTTGCAACGGTCGATTTGTCCGCTCCGTCAAGATAAGCAACCCCTGCGGCAGCTCCCACAGCGGCGGAAATTACTCCGCAATAAGCTGAAAGTTTTCCTATA
>DAOPIV010000039.1:0-9837 GCA_035399325.1 Clostridia bacterium
TAGATATAAATATTCCCGCGATTGCTAATGAAAATACCATTTTTTATACCTCCGTTGTTTTTGGCTTCAAAATTTTTGCTCCGCCAAGTTTCCTTTTACGTACAATTCGATCATATACAAAAGTAAATAATGCAATGAACAAACCATACGTCATAAACGCTCCAGCCGGAGTAGTGAAAAATTCGATTTTGAAGTTCCAAAGCGACACACCGAAAATACTGCCGCTGCCTAATATTTCACGGGCAGCTCCCAGTAATGTCAATGCAACAGTGTAACCTATACCCATAAAAAGTCCATCCAAAACCGACATTCCAACAGTATTGTGACTTGCGAAAGATTCCGCACGGGCAAGAATAATACAGTTAACAACTATTAGCGGTAAAAATATGTCCATAGCGTCGTATATGCCCATAATGGCGGCTGATTTGCTGCCAAGATAATACAAAAGCATTTTAACCACAGTTACGAAAGTCGCTATTATCAAAATAAAAGCGGGTATGCGTACTTTGTCGGGAATAATGTTACGCAAAATTGAAATAACAAGGTTGCTGCATACAAGCACGAACGTAACCGCAGCTCCCATTCCAAGACCGTTTATCGCTTCATTTGACAAAGCCAAAATAGAACAAGTGCCAAGCACGAGTTTTAGGGCGGGGTTTTGTCTAATTATGCCGTCTAAAGCTAATTCTTTTATTTTCATTTTATTTATAACCCTCCCTTTATTCGCCGTAAACGGTTTGATAATATTCTTTTGCCGTGGCAAAAGCGTTCAAAACGGCATAAGACGAATGTGTTGCACCCGTAATAACCATTTCGGGGTCTTTAGCGTCTATATCGGCAATGTTAGTGCCTGTTAATTGTGCCAATTTGCTTTCGTCATATTCATAAGGTCCCGAGTTGCCTTGTTCTTTGATATAAGAACTCAAAATTGTGCCAGTATCTTTTTCCAAAATAATGATGACTGTAAACGCTTTTGCTTTGCCGTAACCATTGGACTCGATATAAAGCCCAACGAGCTCTTTGCCTTGACTGTCATTGCCTTCAACAGCAAGCAAAACTTTACCGTTTTGCAGAGCAACATCGGCTACTTCGACTTGGTCATATTCGGCTGTATAAGCGTTACTAAAAGCGGAAAAATCAGGCGGCACATAAAGCAAATCGTTTAGTATTGCCAAAGCGGCAACGCAAACAACCGCAATAATAACAAGCGTCAAAACGCATTTCACGGAGGGGGTTAATATTTTTTTCATTTTGCCGCCTCCTTTTTTTCTTTTCTATATCCAAATGGTTTTGGAACGATATATTTGTCAACAAGCGGAACAAATAAATTCATAAGCAATATTGAAAACGATACTGCTTCTCCGCCTGTGGCTTGTCTAAGCCCCGCAGTAAGTAATCCCAAAGCTGCAAAATAGACATAATTGCCGATTTTTGTGTTTGGCGTTGTGACGTAATCGGTCGCCATAAATATTGCGCCTATCATAAGACCGCCCGATAATATCGACGGCAAAAAATAACTGAAATCAAATCCGTTTAGTGCGACAGTGAAAAGCCCCGTAACTCCAATATAAACCAAAGGCCAACGGAAATTTAGCACTTTTGTAGCGACAAGATAAATACCGCCGACAATAAGAGCAAGTTTACTTGTTTCACCAATACAGCCCGGCAAACCCGTACCCAAAAGCAAATCTAAGTTTGAGTAGCCCATAGTGAGCAACACTCCGCTACCTGTCGGATGTGTGAGCATTTCGGTAAGAGGTGTCGCTCCTGTCACAACTTGAATTTCGTTGCCCGAAAGCAAACCTATCAATGGATATGACCAAGTGTTCATTAGTACGCCAAAACTCATAACAACAAAAATTCTGCCCGTGATAGCGGGATTTGCGATATTGCATCCCGTGCCTCCGAAAAGCATTTTTACTACTATAATGGCGAACACGCTTGCCAAAACGGGTACATACCACGCTGAAAAAGCAAGCGGAGGCATATTTAAACCTATCAAAAGTCCCGTTACGACGGTGGTGAAATCAAACTGCTTCAAAGCGTCCTTAAAAGACATTTTTCTGATAAGTAAATATATTATTTCAGCCATTACTGCACTCAAAACTGAAACGGCAAGCACAAACAAGGCGCTAAGTCCAAAATAAACGACAGCCATAACAGAAGCGGGCAAAAGAGCGATAGTGACATTAAGCATAATTTTCTTTGTGTTGTCGTTCGCTCTGACGTGGGGCGAACCCGAATAAATCATACGTTTCATTTCTTTTTCTCCCTCATCTTTTGCTTAGCCAGCCTTACGCTTTGAACGAGCGAACGTTTTGCGGGACAAATGTACGAACAGCATCCGCACTCAAAACAATCCATCGCTCCGTATTTTAAAGCGTTATCAAGATCGTCGGATTGAATATAAAAATCGATATACATGGGCATAAGGTGCATCGGACAAACTTGCGCGCATCTGCCGCAACTTATGCAGTTGGTCGGTTGTAAAAGATTTATTTCATCTTCGGTCAAAGCCAGCAAGCCCGATTCCGCTTTTGTGGTGGAGCAGTTTTGGTCATTTAGCGGAAATCCCATCATTGGACCGCCACTGATAAGTTTCACAGCGTCTTCTTTTATTCCGCCGCAAAACTCGAAAATGTCTTTATGTAACGTGCCGTTACTAACCCAAAGATTTTTGGGTGTTTTTACGCCTTTGCCGGAAACGGTCAAAACACGCTTGTAGAGCGGATTGTTGTTTCTAACGGCGTCATAGACCGCATAGGCTGTCGCAATGTTATGCACAACAACGCCGACATCCATAGGCAAACCGCCTTTGTTGGGCACTCTGCGTTTTGTACAAGTGTAAATCAAAACTTTTTCTGCGCCTTGCGGATATTTTTTCTTTAACAATTTTATTTCATAACCGCTTTTTGTTAGCTTTTCATATGCGGTCATTTTGTTGTCTTCTATGCCGATAATAACTTTTTCCACACCGATTGCGGTCGCCATAAGACTAATACCGTCAAGCACTTGGTCGGTGTATTCTATCATAAGTCTATTGTCGCAATTAAGGTACGGCTCGCATTCGGCTGCGTTTATCAGCAAAATATCGACAGGTTTAGCGGGAGAGTCTTTTACGGAGGTGGAAAATCCTGCACCGCCCAAACCTACTATGCCTGCGTCAAAAATTCTTTGCAAGACAGATTCTTTGTCGATTTTATCCATTTTTGGTAAAACGACTTTTTTGTCGCCTTCCGCTTTTACGTGAATATAATCGACTGACATATTTTGTGCGTTTTTACGCTTGATGATTTCCGTAACGGTACCCGAAACCGATGAAAAAATGTTTGCGGAAATTTTGCCGTTTGCTTTGGCAATCAGTTGACCTTGCGACACGCTGTCCCCTACATTTACAACGGGTATTGACGGTGCGCCGATGTGTTGAGACAAAGAAATAAAATAATCCGACGAAAACGGCATTTTTTCAATCGCCTTGTTTTCCGTCAGATCTTTCATATCAGATGGATGCACTCCCTGTAAAAAGGTATGCTTTTTCAAAATTAACGCCCCCTTGGATTTGGTAAGTTTACCTTAACACAATAACAACAAAATGTAAATAGCCACACGGGAAAAAATTCGCTAAAAATCGACTTATTCCAAATCTTTTTTTGGTTTAAATATTTCATATATTTGACAAGCTGCTAGCGACAAAAGCAAAACTCCAAAAGAGATTTTTAAGACTTTGTCTTCCACAACATTTGATAACAAAGCCCCGACTATTGCAAAAATAACGGCAGGCAAAATCATAAGCAATACTCGGTGATTTTTTATAAGTCCGTTTTTTTTGTGCACGACAAGAGTAGCGGCAGCCATCGGGATAAAACTTATTAAATTTGTGGCTTGGATGGTTTGTTGCGGAAGGTCTAAAAAACCAAGTAGCGGTATTAAAAACGTGCCTCCGCCCATTCCCATTCCGCCCAAAATGCCTGAAATGAAACCAAAAACTGCTATGATAAAATAAGTCATTTTCTCCTTTTTTTTGAGCCAATTACAGTAACTTACTGTACATATTTGTTTGTGTTAAATTAGATTTTCATTATTTATGATTCAAAACTCGTAGACTTTTTATTAAAAAAAATTTTATACGAGTTTTTAAAAAAACATCCTTATCCCGGCTATGACAAGTATCGAACAAAAAACAATTTGCACTGCTTTTGGGTCTAGTTTTTTGAGTAACACCGCTCCGCACAGTCCTCCCGCAATGACTCCTATTGTAGCAAAAACCGTACAAAGCCAATCCACCCTTTGATTAAAAACGTAAACCACTGCCGAAATTATCGTAATTGGCAATATCACCAAAATGGCTGTAGCGTGAGCTTCTTTTTGGGGCAATTTTAATATCGCCACAAGAGCGCAAACAACAAGTATGCCGCCGCCTCCGCCCAAAAAACCATTTAAAAAGCCTATGCCTGCGCCAACAAGCGCAATAGCCAAATTTTCGCCGTCTTTTATCACAAAAATAATTGTTGACAAATTCAGTATTTTTTTTCGTGAAAACATTTTTTATTTTATTAAATAAAAAAAAAGACCGCTTTTTGCGGTCAATGTTTTAATTCTTTTAAATTTCAACTTTCTGCTATATTCATATCAATCAAAATGTCATAAATTCGTTTTGCAACGGTATGTATTGAAATCGAGCTTGTAAACACAGTTGCGTCACGCCAGCTTTCGTAAATATTTTTTCTTTTGAGGTAAATATCGTCAAGTTTTTTTGGAATATCACCCTTTAAAAGCGGTCTATTAGTACCATCAAGTCTTTTTAATAAAGCGTTTTTTGAAGCGGATAAATAAATCACAAAACAGTCTTTGAGTAAATTAATATTTGTTTGAGACTCAACCACTCCGCCGCCTGTTGAAATTACCACGTTTTCCATTTTTACAGCAGATGACAAAGCCATAGTTTCATACTTTCGAAAAACTTTTTCACCGTGATTGGTAAATATTTCGGCAACTTTCTGTCCTAATTCAAATTCAACAAGTTCGTCGGTATCAACGGACATCACTCCAAGTATAGACGCAAGTTTTTTTGCAACAGCGGTTTTGCCGCAGCAGGGCATACCTATAAGAACAATGTTTTTTACAAGCCGCATAAATAGTCTACCGCCCTAAAATAGCTCTTTTCTTTTTCGCCGAAGTAGCATTGTGCTACCACTCCGTCAAAAACACGAATTTTTCTAAAATCTTCCCGTTTCGAAATATCGGATAAATGTACTTCTATAACGGGTTTACTAATGCACTCTATGCAATCTCTAATAGCGTAGCTGTAATGCGAATATGCTCCCGCATTGAGTATAACTCCGTCAGCATTGGTATTTTGCAATTTTTTTACAATCTCGCTTTCGGAGTTTGAGAAGAAAAAAGAAGTCTTTACTTTTTTTGACGCAGCATATTTTTTTACGGCAAAATTAAGCTCTTTTAAAGTCATTTCGCCATAAATTGAGCGGTCACGCCGCCCTAACATATTTAGATTCACTCCGTTTATGATAAGTATTTTCATAGTTCTTTCAAAAATTCTCTGTAAAGTTCTTCGATGTTTTCAAATTTTTTATTCTCACAAATTTCGAAAGATGCAAGCCCTTGGAAAAACAGCATTGACAATCCGTTTATAGTCTTTTTGCCTTTGCGTTTTGCTTCTTCCAAAATTTCAGATTTATGCTTGTAGTTTGCGTTAAAAACAAATTCCGCTGTGTCTAAATACGGCTTTGCAAAAAATAGGTCAGCATTTTCGTTCACAAAAACCATTACGCCGTAAGAGTTTTTAAACGGATTTTTCAGTCCATATTTTTGTGTAAGAAAATCCGCTTTTTTTTGTGTGCGGTTAATTACCGCCACTTTTGCACCCTCGTAAAGTAAAGCGATAATGGCAGATTCCGCCGCTCCGCCAGCACCCAAAACAATGATTTTTTTGCCACATACATCAGTGCCGTGATATGTCAGTGCCGTTACAACTCCAAGTCCGTCTAATGAATAACCTTTCAAGCCTTTGTCATTTACAACTAAATTTACAGGAAAATCTATATTTAGTAAATCCGCCACTTGGTTTTTAAATGGCGACGTTACGTTTACGCCGTCATATTTACAAATATGTGACAACAAGATTTCATCGGAAATATTGACGGGCAGTTCGCAAAGTTCGTATGTCAGTTCGGCTTCCGACTTATTCGCTAAAAACCGCCATATTTTAGGCGAAAGACTTTCATTTATGTTGTTTCCAATTAAGGCATAATTTTTCATATCTAATAATTTTCAACGCTTTTTTCTATTTTTTGTAATTTTTCTAAACAAATGTTATCAAGCTGTGTTTACAATAGTTTTGTAATTCTATTCCAGTCCCAATATCTTTAAAAAGTTTTTTGACGAAACGCCGATGCACTCGGCTCCGTTTAGCGTTACGCCTTCACTTGACAAAATTCCTGCAATCACAGCCGACATTGCTATACGATGGTCGCCGTACGAGTTCACCGTTCCGCCGATTATCTTTCCATTACCGAAAATTTTTATACCATCATCCATTATTTCCGCTTTACAACCGATAGAATTTATTAGTTTTACCGTTGTGGAAATTCTGTCGCTTTCTTTGTGTTTGAGTTCGCCAAGCCCGAAAAACTCGCTCACGCCGTCCGCAAGGCATGCCGTAAGACAGGCAACGGGTATTTCATCAATCATATCTGGTATGTCTTTTGCGTTTACTTTAAGCGGTTGTATTTGGCTTGGTTCAACTTCCACACTACCAATAGGCTCGCCGCAAAAATCACCCGTTTGGACTATTGTTATTTTCGATTCAGCTTTTTCTAAAACTCTCAAAAATCCCGTTCTTTCTTTCGAAAGGATTATATTATCAACAGTAATACCTTTTTTAAGTCCAATGGGAAGCAAAAACGCAGCTGTTGAAAAATCGTTTGGTATCGTAAGATTTGTGCCTTTTAATGCGCTTTTTCTAGCTGTCGTGCTATTGCCGTTTTGCGTTATATTAGCGTCAAAATCTTTTAGCATATTTTCGGTGTGTGTTCGGGTTTTTACCGTTTCGGTCACCGTTGTTTCGCCATTTGCGTTTAACCCAGCCAACAAAATAGAGCTTTTTATCTGAGCTGAAACATAAGGCGTATTGTAATTTATACCGCTTAAAACTGACGGAAAAATCTCAAAAAGACAGTCTTTCCCTACCTTGATTTTTGCTCCCATTGCGGTCGAAGGCTCTGTTATTCTTATCGGTCGTTTGGTCAAAGATGCGTCGCCGACAAATTTTGCGTGTATTCTAAGCCCCGCAACAAGACCGCCCAAAAGCCTTGCGGTTGTGCCGCTGTTTCCGCAGTCTAAAACAACATTATCATTAGGCTTTTTAAATGGTATTACTGTGACTTTTTCGTTGTCAAAAATGATTTTTGCACCAAGTTTACGCAAACATTCAGCGGTCGATAAAACGTCATCGCAAATGCCAATATTATTGATTATTGACCGTTCATGTGCTATTGCCGCCAAAATCAAGGCTCTGTGCGAGATTGATTTGTCGCCGAAAGGCATTTTTTTGTAACTATAACTGTTACTAGGTATTTTTAATGTGTTCATTACTTAAAAGAAACTTTTAACTTCATCGAGAGATAGGTAGACTTCTTTTGTTATGTAACCGCCCATTGGCAAGACAAAACATACTTTACCGTTTGCGTTTTTCTTGTCTTGCATAAGCTCGGGTAAAAGTCGGTTTATGTCTATATTGATTACATCTGTAAACGTGCGAATTATATCTCTTCTTTCTTGCAAATATTTTTCACTCAATTTGAATATCCGTTCCGCTATCAATAGTTCGTAATACAAACCGTTTAATACCGCCGTGCCGTGCGGCAATTCGTACACCATTTCAATGGCGTGTCCTAATGTGTGTCCCATATTCAGTTTGCGGCGAATAAGATCGTCTTTTGGATGCAGTTTTGTAAGATTGTATTTGAAATTCGCACAAAGTTTGACAAGGTTTTCGGTGTATTTCTCTGCTGTTTGCAAAGCTTTACCAGCTTCTTTTTCTATTGATTTTGAGATGAATGTATATTTTGCAATTTCTCCCCAGCCGTTTATTATTTGCCTTTCGTCAAGTGTTTTTAAGAAATTGAAATCAATAACAACATCGCCGTTGTGATACGCACCCACAAGGTTTTTCACCCCGTCAAGGTTTATTGCAGTTTTGCCGCCTATGGAACTGTCCGCCATAGCCAAAAGCGTGGTCGGATAATTGGTAAATCCTATTCCACGTTTGTATATTGCGGAAGCAAAACCTGCTACGTCACCCACACTGCCTCCGCCGACAGCCACGATTTTGCCGTTTTTGTCAATGTTTTTTTCTGCGCAAAAAGCGCAAATTTTTTCGAGATAATCAAAAGTTTTGGCAAACTCAGCTTCGGGTAAAATAAATACGTTGTCACCGTATATTGAATATAAATTGGGCAACTTCGCATCGGTTACAATAACAGTGTTGTCACGAAATTCACTAACATCAAAAGAATGGTATTTAATCATAATAAACCAAGCTCCTTTGCGATTTTTTTGTCTTGCAATATTGACTGCAAAACCGTTGTCGCTATCATATTTTGAGCGATAATGCAAACGTTTGGCACAATGCAAGTATCGCTTCGTTCAAAATGAGATTTGACTTTTTGTTTTGTGATTAAGTCAATGGATTCAGTTTTTTTTGCGGTGGACGGTACGGGTTTTACAGTAAGTCGAAAAACTAATGGTTGTCCATTTGACATTCCACCTATTATTCCGCCGTTAAAATTTGTTTCGTAATAAATTTTGCCTTTGTCGCAATTTAGCTGTTCGCAAACCTGCGTTCCCGTCAACGAGGCAAAATCTTTGCCTAAGCCGAATTCTATGCCTTTTACCGACGGAATAGCTATTAAATATGCCGAAATCAAGGCGTCGAGCTTGTCCGAGTACGAATGAAAATCTCCTACCCCCATAGGTAAGCCTATTACTCCCGTCTCAACAATTCCGCCCATGGTGTCGCCTTCCGCTTTTGCTTTTTCAATTTTTTCAACCATTTTGTTTTCGGCTTCTTTGTCTATTGTAAAAACGGGACTTATGCCGATATTTTTTGCCATTAAAGAAAAATCAAATTTTGTTTTTGTTTCGACTCCGCCGATATTAACGCTATAAGCGTAAGTGAAAATTTTTTTTGCGGCTAGTATTTGTCTGCTAATATTGCCTATTACGGTATGTGCAAGCGTGCTTCTGCCCCCTGCGTATTCCGCAATCATACGGGCGTTATTTAGTCCGTATTTGACAGAACCGACAAGGTCAGCATGAGACGGTCTGACTGCTGTGATGGGCGGTTTTTCATCGAGTTTGCTGTCTATGTTTTCAATAATGAATTTTAAAGGCAAGCCATTTGTAACACTTTTTTTTGTAAGACCGCTAATTATATGGATTTTGTCCGTTTCAATATTTTGTCTTTCGCTTCTGCCTATTCCCGTCTTTCGTAAAAACAACTCGTGAGAAATCTCATCGACACTAATTTCGAATCCACGTGGCAACCCAAAAATTTTGCCGCCTATTATTTTTTCGTGAGAACCGCCGAATGTTGAAAATTTTATCATTTTTCCCTTGTGTAATTTGCTATAATTTTGCTATTTTGTAAAAGCCAAAAATCTTATCGAAAGATTTAGCGCCGTTTTGGCAACCGCTATGGTAATATTACCGCCGTATATTGTCAAAACCACATTGCCGTTAAGATCCGTGCGGTAAATAACCGCCCCTATGTCGTTTATTCTGTCAAGCGTTACGTCGGACGGATGTCCGTATGTGTTT